>NZ_JBFUEB010000027.1:0-63270 GCF_056404395.1 Rhizobacter sp. P2_D12
GCACTGCCGCCGCCACCGGACTGCGGGGCCGCCGAACGCACCGGCGCGGTCGCCGGCGTGCCGGGGCGGCTGACGACCCGCACCACGTCGGGGTTGGCCGGCTCGCTCTGCTGCGCGCCCAGCTTCTCGGCCAGGCGCTGGCGCAAGCGGTCCATCGGGTCTTCGAAACCGCGCGCCTTCGCCTTCGGCGCAGGCGCCTTGTCGGCCTCGGCATCCTTCATCGGCTTGGCCGGCGAGTTGCGCGGGTCCGGCGCATGCACATCGGAGGCCAGCGACGGGATGGCGCACAGGCCCAGGCAGGCGGAGACCACGGCGACGCGGCAGGACAGGATGAACATGGGAACGCTCCACGCGCGCCGCCGGAACTCGGGGCGCCTGCCGCGATATCGGCCGTCAGGCGGCCGGCTTGAGCTTCACCACGACGCGCGGCTTGACCCAGATCCACGCAAAGACGCCGATGCTCATCATCAGCAGCGAGGCGGTGGCCAGCCAGACCGTGGAATGCATCACCAGCGGCGCGATCACGCCGGCCACGAAGCCGTTCGCCAGGCTGCCGATGCAGGCCTGGAACGACGAGGCCATGCCGCGCCGCTCGGGCACCAGGTCGAGCGTCATCAGCGTGACCACCGGCACCATCAGCGCCCAGCCGAATGCGAAGATGCCGATCGGCAGCAGCGCCCACCAGGCATTCGGCGTGAACAGCAGGTTCAGCGCCAGGTTGACGACCGACACCACCAGCATGATCAGGAAGCCGTGGCGGATCTGGTGGTGCGGCTTGATGCGCCCGGCCAGCCGGCCGGAGAACCAGGCGCCGCCCATGATGCCGCTGATGGTCATCAGGAAGAACCAGAAGAACTGGCCGGGGTGCAGGTGCAGGTGGTCGCCGAGGAACACCGGCGCCGACAGCACGTACAGGAACATGCCGTTGAACGGGATGCCGCTGGCCAGCGCCAGCATCAGGAAGCGCGGGTTGGCGCCCAGCTGCAGGTAGCCGCGCATCAGGTGGCGCACGTTGAACGGCTGCTTCTGCGACGCGTGCAGCGTCTCGGGCAGCAGCCGCCAGTTGCCGATCCACAGCGCGATGCCGACGGCAGTGAGGAACCAGAAGATCGCGTGCCAGCCGACGTGCACGAACAGGAAGCCGCCGACCATCGGTGCGATGGCGGGCGCGATGCCGAAATAGATCGTCACCTGCGACATCACACGCTGGGCGTCGGCGGGCGGGAACATGTCGCGGATCACCGCGCGCGAGACCACGATGCCGGCACCGGCCGACATGCCTTGCAGCGCGCGGAAGAACACCAGCGCACCGATGTGCTGCGACATGGCGCAGCCGGCCGACGCCAGCGTGAAGACCGCAATGCCCCACAGCACGACAGGGCGGCGGCCGAGGCTGTCGGACAGCGCGCCATGGAACAGGTTCATCACCGCGAAGCCGAACAGGTAGGCCGACAGTGTCTGCTGCATCTCGACCGGTGTCGCGCCGATGGATTGCGCGATGCCGGTGAAGGCCGGCAGGTAGGTGTCGATCGAGAAGGGGCCGAGCATGCCGAGGCAGGCAAGCAAGGCGGCCAAGGCCCAGCGCGGTGCGCGCCAGAGTTGTTGTGCGTCGGGATTCATGGGCCCCCAGTCCTGTAGCCCGGATGCCAATCCGGGAGATAGTGTGAAGCGGACCGATAGGCCGGATTCTGTGCGTCCCCCGATCCTTGCGAATCGAGAGCCGTGACCGCCATTCCTCTGGGCCGGGCATCGCTGCCCGGCTCGGTGCTACCTACCCGCACACTCCTCGGGCCGAATCAACGTGTGCCTATTTGGTATTGCTGCGCGTAGAGATTGCCCGTTTCACCCGCTGCGCCGGCCTTGCGGCCGATGCAGCGACTCGTCTCTGTTGCTCTGATCCTCACCTCGCGGTGGACAGCCGTTGGCTGCTACGCTGCCCTGTGCAGTCCGGACCTTCCTCCAGTGCGCCCTTTCGGGCCTTGCACCAGCGGCGGTCTGGTCCGCTTCACCGGGGGATTATCCCCTGCTCCTGGCCAGGCGCTTGTCGCGCAGCACCACCTGGCTGCCGCGCCGGTCCAGTTCGAACAGTTGCGTCGCCTCGATCAGGTCGATCAGCTTGCGGTAGCCGTAGTTGCGCGGGTCGAACGAGGCCTGGTTGCCGATCTGCTGGCCCACGGCGCCCAGCGCCGACCAGCCGTCCTCGCCGGCCGCCGATTCGGCCGCATTGCGCAACAGCGAGACCAGCCGCGCATCCTGCTTCAGCGCCGCGGTGTCCTGGCGCAGCGGGGCCGCCGGCTCGGCCGCGGGCGGTGCGGGTTCGACCTTGGCCTCGGCCTTGCCGCCGCCCCGCGTCTTGCGCCCCGCGGCCGGCTTGGCCTTCGCGGCCTTGGTCGGCGCCTCGGCTTCGGCCACGTCGCCTACCACCTGCCCGAGGTTCTCGAGGTACAGGAAGCGCGAGCAGGCGTTGACGAACGGCATCGGCGTCTTCTTCGCGCCGAAGCCATAGACCAGCGCGCCCTTGGCCTTCAGGTGCATCACCAGCGGCGTGAAGTCGCTGTCGGACGAGACGATGCCGAAGGCGTCGGGCTGGTCGGTGTAGAGCAGGTCCATCGCCTCGATGACCATGCCCATGTCGGTCGCGTTCTTGCCCTTGCTGTAGTCGAACTGCTGCACCGGCCGGATCGCGTACTCGTGCAGCACCGCCTCCCAGCCCTTCAGCCCGTCCTTCTTCCAGTTGCCATAGGCGCGCCGGATGTTCGCGACGCCCACCTTGGCCAGCTCGGCCAGGATCACGTCGATCTTGCTGGCGGGCGAGTTGTCGGCATCGATCAGCAGGGCGATGCGAGCGGGCTTGTCGAGCAGGGTCATGCGGTCTCCAGTTTCCAGTTCAGCGTCTCGCCGCCGCGCAGCGGCTTCAGACGGGCCTCGCCGAACGGCAGGGACTCGGGGAGTGTCCAGCTTTCGCGGCGCAGCGTCACGCGCTGCGTGTTGCGGGGCAGGCCGTAGAAGGCCGGCCCGTTGAAGCTGGCGAAGGCTTCGAGCCTGTCGAGCGCGCCCGCGGCCTCGAAGGCCTCGGCATACAGCTCCAGCGCCGACAGCGCGGTGTAGCAGCCGGCGCCGCACACCGACTGTTCCTTCATCTGCGACGCATGCGGGGCGCTGTCGGTGCCGAGGAAGAATTTCGCGCTGCCCGAGGTGGCGGCCTGCACCAGCGCCTGGCGGTGCACTTCGCGCTTGAGCACGGGCAGGCAGTAGTAGTGCGGCCGCAAGCCGCCCTGGAAGATCGCGTTGCGGTTGTACAGCAGGTGGTGCGCGGTGACGGTGGCGGCGGTGTGCGCGTCGGCCTGCGCGACGTACTGCGCCGCCTCGCGCGTGGTGATGTGCTCGAACACCACCTTGAGTTCGGGGAAATCGCGGCGCAGCGGCTGCATCACGCTGTCGATGAAGACGGCCTCGCGGTCGAACACGTCGACCGCCGGGTCGGTGACCTCGCCGTGCACCAGCAGCAGCAGGCCTTCGCGCTGCATCGCTTCGAGGGTCTTGTGGGTCTTGCGCAGGTCGGTCACGCCGGCATCGCTGTTGGTGGTGGCACCGGCTGGGTAGAGCTTGACGGCGACGACGCCGGCGTCCTTGGCCCGCTTGATTTCATCGGGCGGCAGCAGGTCGGTCAGGTACAGCGTCATCAGCGGCTCGAAGGCCGCGCCGTCGGGCAGCGCCGCGAGGATGCGCTCGCGGTAGGCCACGGCCTGGGCCGCGGTGGTGACCGGCGGGCGCAGGTTGGGCATCACGATCGCGCGCGCGAACTGGCGGGCGGTGTCGGGCAGCACCGCGGCGAGTGCGGCGCCGTCGCGCAGGTGCAGGTGCCAGTCGTCGGGGCGGGTGAGGGTCAGGGAATCGGTCATCCGTCGATTTTCTCATTGCCCTGCCGCGCGGACGCCTAGACTAGGTTGTGCCGCCCCTCCCTGCAAGGGCGCTCGAGGAGATTGCGATGAACACCCCGTTCCCGAGCACGCACGCCACCTGCATCCTGCCGGTCAAGGACATGGACCGGGCGCGCCGGTTCTACGAGACGGTGCTGGGGCTGCCGGTGGTGGGCGGCAAGCCGGATGGCAAGTTCGTCTACCGCTGCGGCGGCACCGAGATCGCGCTGTTTCCGAAACCCGAGGGCACGAAGGCGCAGCACACGGCGCTGAGCTTCCAGGTCGACGAGATCGGGACGGCAGTCGCCGAGCTGTCAGCGCGCGGCGTGCAGTTCGCCGACTACGACCTGCCCGGGCTGAAGACCACCGACCATGTCTGCGTGCTCGGCTCGGAGAAGGCGGCGTGGTTCGAGGACCCGGAAGGCAACATCCTCTGCCTCCACCAGAATTTGTAGAGCCCCCCAGTCGCTATCGCTCCTGCCCCCGAGGGGGTGAGTGCCGCGGCTCCAAGTCCGCCTGCGCGGACTTGGACGGCACGAACGCCTGACGCCTCTGGCGGCAGGCGCCACGCCAGGGGCCTGGCAAAGCCAGTTCCCTGGCGCGTAGCTTGATGGGGCGCTTGCTCTGTCCCGGATTGGCATCCGGGCTACGAACACTGGGTAGCCCGGATGCCAATCCGGGATCTCCGCACCAAGCCACTGGTTCGGCGAAGGCGCGGGCGGGCAGGCTGGGGCGCGCCAATCAGGAGGGGGCGCCGGAGCTGGCTGCTTTCATGGCCCCGCGCGAAGCGCGATCGTGATCTGACTTGTCGCCGACTGTTTGACCACAGCGAGCGAAGCGAGCGGCGGGAGTTTCGGCGACGGGCCTTGAAAGCAGGCAGCGCAGGGCAGTCATCGCCCGCCAGGGCGATGACCGCCCCATCCGGCGCGCCCCAGCCTGCCCGCCCGCGCCTTCGCCCGCGCGCGCCGACGCGATTCAGTGCTGAAGAATCTTCGACAGGAAATCCTTGGCGCGAGGCGAACGCTCTTCCGGATTCCCGAAGAAGCTCTCCTTCGTGCAGTCCTCGACGATCTTGCCGGCGTCCATGAAGATCACGCGGTTGCTGACCTTCTTCGCGAAGCCCATCTCGTGCGTGACGCACATCATCGTCATGCCCTCGTTGGCCAGCTGCACCATCACGTCCAGCACCTCGCCCACCATCTCGGGGTCGAGCGCCGAGGTCGGCTCGTCGAACAGCATCACGATCGGGTCCATGCTGAGCGCGCGGGCGATCGCCACGCGCTGCTGCTGGCCGCCCGACAGCTGGCCTGGGAACTTGTCCTTGTGCCCGCTCAGCCCCACGCGCTCGAGCATCTTCAGGCCGCGCACCTTGGCCTCTTCGGGCTTGCGCTCCAGCACCTTGATCTGCGCCAGCGTCAGGTTCTCGGTCACCGTCAGGTGCGGGAACAGCTCGAAATGCTGGAACACCATGCCGACCCGGCTGCGCAGCTTCGGCAGGTTGGTCTTCGGGTCGGAGATCGAGATGCCGTCGACCACGATGTCGCCCTTCTGGATCGGCTCCAGCGCGTTCACCGTCTTGATCAGCGTCGACTTGCCCGAACCCGACGGGCCGCACACCACGACCACCTCGCCCTTGGCGATGCTGGTCGTGCAATCGGTCAGCACCTGGAAGCTGCCGTACCACTTGGAAACGTTGTTGATCTTGATCATGGGAAATCCCCGGGTTCAGCGGATGATGGCGATCTTCTTCTGCAGGCGACGAACCAGCATCGACAGGCTGAAGCAGATCACGAAGTAGACGACGGCGGCGACCAGGTAGGTCTCGACCGGGCGGTTGAAGTTCTTGCCGGCCACCTCGAAGCCCTTCAGCAGGTCGTACGCGCCGATCGCATACACCAGCGACGTGTCCTGGAACAGGATGATGGTCTGCGTCAGCAGCACCGGCAGCATGTTGCGGAAGGCCTGCGGCAGCACGATCAGCTGCATGGTCTGGCGGTAGGTCATGCCCACCGCATAGCCGGCATACACCTGCCCGCGCGGCACGCTCTGGATGCCGGCCCGCATGATCTCCGAGTAGTAGGCGGCCTCGAACACCGTGAAGGTGATGATGGCCGACAGCTCGGCGCCCATCGGCCGGCCGATCAGCAGCGGGATCAGCAGGAAGAACCACAGGATCACCATCACCAGCGGGATCGAGCGCAGCGTGTTCACGTAGAACGCCGCCGGCAGCACCAGCCACTTCTTGCCCGACAGCCGCATCAGCGCGAGCAGCGTGCCCAGCGCGATGCCGCCGATCATCGCGACCAGCGTCAGCTGCACCGAGAAGATCATGCCCTTGGCAATGAACGCGGAGACGACGTTCCAGTTCAGGAAGGCAAAGTCGAGGTTCATTTGCCACCCCCGATCATGCCGGGCACCTGCACCCGGTTCTCGATGAACAGGGCCAGGCGGTTGATCGCGAACGCGGAAATGAAGTACAGCCCGGTCACGGCCAGGTAGACCTCGATGCCGCGCGAGGTTTCCTCCTGCGCCTGCATCGCGAACATCGTCATCTCGGAGATGCTCACCGCGAACGCCACCGACGAGTTCTTGATGATGTTCATCGACTCGCTGGTGAGCGGCGGGATGACGATGCGGAAGGCCATCGGCAGCAGCACGTAGCGGTAGGTCTGCGGCAGCGTCAGCCCCATCGCGAGGCCCGCATAGCGCTGGCCCTTGGGCAGCGCCTGGATGCCCGCCTTCACCTGCTCGGACACGCGCGCCGACGTGAAGAAGCCGAGCGCGAACACCACCAGCACGAAGCTCGGGATCGCACGCAGGCTCAGGAAGAGCGACGGGATCACGTGGTACCAGAGGAACACCTGCACCAGCAGCGGGATGTTGCGGAACAGCTCGGTCCACGCATTGCCGATGAACACCAGCGTCTTGCTCGGCACCGTGCGCAGGATGCCCATCAAGGAACCCACCAGCAACGCCACCAGCAGCGACAGCGATGCCACCGACAGCGTCCAGCCCCAGGCAGACATCAACCATTCCAGGTAGGTCTGCCCGCCCCCCGTGTCTTGCAGGAATACCTGCCAGTCCCACTTGCCCAAGGCATTGCTCCAATTCTTGTGAGGGGTCGCACCACCTTTGCGCTGCCCCAAGAAAAAGCGCGACGCGGGTCACCCTGCGCCGCGCTGGGGGGACTGTAAGCAAGTGTCGCGCCCAGCGGCGCTAGGGCTTACCTCAGTCCCGAGCCATCGCCGACCGCGCCTTACTTCTTGGCGTAGTCTTCCATCGGCTTGTCGTTCGGGTTCGCCCAGGCCGCCTTGGTGGCGTCCGACAGCGGCAGGCCGACCTTCGTGTTGCTCGGCGGGATCGGCTGGTTGAACCACTTGTCGTAGGTCTTGGCCAGGTCGCCCGACTTGATCTGCGCCTTGATGCTGTCGTCGACCGCCTTCTTGAAGGCCGGGTCGTCCTTGCGCAGCATGATCGCGATCGGCTCGACGCTCAGCACCTCGCCGACGATCTTGAAGTCGGCCGGATTCTTGGCGCGCGAGATGTTGCCGGCCAGGATCTGGCCGTCCATCACGAAGGCATCGGCACGGCCGGATTCGAGCAGCAGGAAGCTGTCGGCGTGGTCCTTGCCGAACACTTCCTTGAAGTCGAGGCCGGTGGCGCGCTCATGCTTGCGCAGCGTCTGGACCGACGTGGTGCCGGTGGTGGTGGCCACCGTCTTGCCGGCCAGTTGTGCGATGGCGGTGATGCCCGAGTTGGCCTTCACCGCGATGCGCACTTCCTCGACGTAGGTCGTGACGGCGAAGGCGACGTCCTTCTGGCGCGTCGCGTTGTTGGTGGTCGAGCCGCACTCGATGTCGACGGTGCCGTTCTGCACCAGCGGGATGCGGTTCTGCGACGTGACCGGCTGGTACTTGATGTCCAGCTTGGCCAGGCCCAGCTGCTTCTGCACGTCGGCCAGCACCTTCTGGCAGACGTCGTAGTGGAAGCCGGCGTACTTGCCGTCGCCCAGCGTGTAGGCCAGGGCCCCGGACGACTCGCGCACGCCCATGGTCACGGTGCCGCTGTCCTTGATCTTCTTCAGCGTGTCGCTCTGCTGTGCCTGCGCGATGCCCGCGACGGCCAACAGGACGGCGGCGCTCAGCCATGCTTTTTTCATACGATCTCCTTCAGGTTGGAAACGGGATGGTGGAACCCACCCACAACGAAATTCTAGGGATGCAAGGCCTACGCAGTTCCACGTAGACCCGGGACATGCGTCAGGTCTTCAACCCGGCACCTGGTCCGACGGGTACTTCCAGAAGTCGCGCAGCAGGTAGTTCATCGGCAGGTTCAGCGGCAGGTTCTTCGGCGGGATCGGCTTGCTGAACCAGCGATCGTAGACGGCGTAGGCCTCGCGGCTGTAGATCAGCCGCTTCATCTCCTCGTCGCAGATCTTCTTGAACTCGGGATCGTCCTTGCGCATCATGATCGCGAGCGGCTCGATGGTCAGGAACTTGCCCACCACCTTCAGCTTGGCCGGGTCGGCGCTCGACGCGATCAGGCCGTACAGCAGCACGTCGTCCATCACGAAGCCGTCGGCCTCGCCGGCCAGCACCATCTGCATCGCCTTGGCATGCTCGGGCGCCTCGAGCACGGTGATGCGCAGCAGGCGCTCGCGGTTGGCGCGGTCGACTTCCTTCAGCGGCGTGGTGCCCTTGGTCGACACCAGCTTCTTGCCCTCGAACATCGGCAGCTCGGAGATCGGGCTGTCGGCCAGCACCATGTAGCGCGCGCCGGTGATGTAGTGCGGGATCGTGAAGGCCACCTTCTGGCGGCGCTCGGCGTTGTTGGTGGTGGAGCCGCATTCGAGGTCGGCCTTGCCCTCGGCCACCATCTGGATGCGGTTGCCGGCGGTCACCAGCAGGTACTCCGGCGTGATGGTCTTCATGTCCAGCCGCTTGCGCACCGCCTCGGCCAGCTTCAGGCACAGGTCGACCGCATAGCCCACCGGCTTCTTGTCGGCATCGAGGTACGAGAACGGCACCGACGACTCGCGGTGCGCGATGACGATCTTGCCGGTCTGCCGGATGTGGTCGAGCACCGGGCCGGTGGGCACCGGCGCGATGGCCGGCGGCGCGGCCTTCGCGGACAACGCGGCCGCCATCAGCGCGGCGGCCACGAGCAGCAGCGAAGCACCCGCCAGCAAGGCGGATCGACGGGGGGCTGATTCGATGCGGGTCGGGTACTTCATGGATGGAATCTCGCAACCTTCATGCCACCAGCCTTGTGAGCGGTGTGGGTTTCAGGGACCGGTCGCACGGGGTGCCGGCAACACACGAGTGTGCCTGGGCGCGCACTCTATGCGTGAGCGCAGCGCAATGCCAATGCGGATTCGCGGGGCGGCCATGCACCGATTGCATGGGGTGCCCAGGGAAAACCCCGTGGCCGCGGCTCCCAGATTCAGCGTCAGCGTTTCGAGTCGCGCAGGAAATCCCACAGCGCCTGCGCGCCGGGCTTGTGGTTGTGGCGTGCCATGTCGGGCAGTTCGCGGTAGATGCGCACTTCCATCGTCAGCTCCAGCGTCTCCGGGTCGGACGCGCGCACCAGGCGGCGGCTCTTCAGCTCCTTCTTGACCGAGCTGACCGGCAGGAAAGCAAGGCCATGGCCTTCGAGCGCCATCGCCTTCAGGCCTTCGGCCATGTCGGTCTCGTAGATGGGGTCGAGCTGCAGCGGGGCCGGCGCGAGCTTGACGATCTGCTCGACCATGCGTCCGAGGTAGGCGCCGGCCGCGTAGCTGAGGAAGGGCACGCGCTCGCCGGGGCCGCCGGGCAGGCGGAACATCGGCTGGCCCTGCGCATCGGCCTTGGCGTAGCAGGCGAGCGTCTCGTGGCCGAGGCTCAGCATCTCGTAGCGGTCCGGGTTGAGCTGCAGCGGCTGCGACGGGTGGTGGTAGGCGATCAGCAGGTCGCAGCTGCCTTCGGTGAGCTGCATCACCGCGTCGTGCACGTTGAGCGCGATGAGGCGGCTCTTCAGCGCGCCGAAGCGCTTGCGCAGGTCCATCACCCAGTGCGGGAAGAAGCTGAACGCGAGCGAGTGCGGCACCGCGAACTCGATCATGTCCTGGCCCGCCACCTGGTGGCTGCGCATCATGTTGCGGGTGGTCTGCAGCGCGCCGAGGATGTCGAGCGCCTGCGAATGGAAGGTCTCGCCGGCGGGCGTCAGGCGGGTCGGGTACGACGAGCGGTCGACCAGGTCCAGCCCGGCCCAGGCCTCGAGCGCCTGGATGCGGCGCGAGAACGCCGGTTGCGTCACGTGCCGCATCTGGGCCGAACGCGAGAAGCTGCGCGTCTCGGCCAGGCTGACGAAGTCTTCAAGCCACTTGGTTTCCACGGGCGGGAGTGTAGCGAGGGGTTGGGGGGCGCCATCGGCGCCTTCGCCGAACCAGCGGCTTGGTGCGGAGATCCCGGATTGGCATCCGGGGTACGAACACTGGTAGCCCGGATGCCAATCCGGGGATCGTCCCTCACTTGCTGCTCAGGGTGACATCCAACTCATGCACGAGGTCGTTCACGAGTTGCGTCGACGCCTGGCGCGAATCCGCCGTCGGGCCGGCCGTCTGTGCGACGACGTCGGCGCTCCACACGCCACCCGACTTCTTGCTCACGCCCGAGACGCGGAACACCACGCGGCTGGCCAGCGTGTTGCAGTTCTGCCCGCCTTCCACCGGCGTCAGCGTGACGAACTGCTGGCTCGCCGGCGTGACGCCGTTGCTCAGCATCATCGGACCCAGGTCGCCCATCAAACGGTCGCGCAGCGTGCCCATCACCGCCGCCACATGCTCGCTGCCGGCCGCCGAGCAGGTGTCGAAGGCGAAACTCTCGTTGTCGACCCACACCACCTTGGCGTCGGGCAGGCGCAGCGATGCTGCATCGGGCGTGGCGGCCGCAGCCGCGCCGGCCAGCGCCAGCATCGCGAAAAGGGAAGCAGTCTTGTGAGCAGTCATGGCATCCGTCCTTGTGGGTGAATCGGTGCCGCGACTCTAGAAGTGCAACAAGATGTGTGCTCGCCAGCCCGGTAACTTTTGTTCACAATTGACGAACGCTTCACGCTCGTATTTCACGGGTCGCGCAGAAACTTTCCCGACTGTCCTACAGGCGTCACACGGGCGCCGGCAAGAAGTCACGCCGTGGCTTCCTCGGGCGCGTTCTGCTGTTGCAATCGCCACATGTCCGCGTAACGGCCGTCGCGCTCCAGCAGCTCGGCGTGGGTGCCGCGTTCGACGATGCGGCCCTGCTCCATCACCAGGATCTGGTGCGCATCGACGACGGTGGACAGCCGGTGCGCGATGACCAGCGCGGTCTTGTTGCGCGCCACGCCCTGCAGCTCGGCCTGGATCGCGCGCTCGTTGGCCGAATCGAGCGCCGACGTGGCCTCGTCGAAGATCATGATCGGCGGATCCTTCAGCAGCGTGCGCGCGATCGCGACGCGCTGCTTCTCGCCGCCGCTCAGCTTCAGGCCGCGCTCGCCCACCGTGGTCTCGTAGCCCTTGGGCGTCGACACGATGAAGTCGTGGATGCGGGCCGCGCGCGCCGCCCCTTCGACCTCGGCCTGGCTCGCCCCCGGCCGGCCATAGGCGATGTTGTAGGCGACGCTGTCGTTGAAGAGCACGGTGTCCTGCGGCACGATGCCGATCTGCCGCCGCACGCTCGCCTGGGTGACCGAGCGCAGGTCCTGGTCGTCGATCGTGATCACGCCGCCCTGCACGTCGTAGAAGCGGTACAGCAGCCGCGCCAGCGTGCTCTTGCCCGAACCCGACGGGCCCACCACCGCCACCGTCCTGCCGGCCGGGATCTCGAAGCTGACGTCGTGCAGGATGAGGCGATCGCGCTCGTAGGCGAAGTCGACGTGGTCGAAGCGCACGTGGCCGTGCGGCACCTGCAAGGGCAAGGCCTCGGGCGCGTCGGCCACCTCGCGCTCGCGCTCCAGCAGCACGAACATCTTGTCGAGGTCGGTCAGGCTCTGCTTGATCTCGCGGTAGATCACGCCCAGGAAGTTGAGCGGGATGTAGAGCTGGATCATGAAGGCGTTGATCATCACCAGGTCGCCCAGCGTCATGTGGCCGCCCACCACGCCCTGCGTGGCCCGCCACAGCATCGCGACCAGGCCGGTGGCGATGATCAGCTGCTGGCCGGTGTTCAGCATCGACAGCGTGGTCTGCGACTTCAGCGCCACGCGGCGCAGCTTCTCGAGGCTGTCGTCGTAGCGCTTCGCCTCGAAGTCCTCGTTGTTGAAGTACTTGACCGTCTCGTAGTTCAGCAGCGAGTCGATGGCGCGCGAATGCGCCGTCGAGTCGAGCTCGTTCATCTGCTTGCGGAACTGCGTGCGCCAGTTGGTGAAGACGATCGTGAAGCCGATGTAGACCACCAGGGCCACCAGCGTGATGCCGGCGAACCAGGCGTCGAACTTGACGGCCAGCAGCGACAGCACCAGCACCATCTCCACCAGCGTCGGCACGATGCTGTAGAGCGAGTACGAGATCAGCGAATGCACCGCGCGCGTGCCGCGCTCGATGTCGCGCGTCATGCCGCCGGTCTGGCGCTCGAGGTGGAAGCGCAGGCTCAGCGCATGCAGGTGGCGGAACACGTTGAGCGAGATGCTGCGCGCGGTGCCTTCGGTGGCCTTGGCGAAGATCAGCTCGCGCAGCTCGGTGAACAGCGAGGTCGACAGGCGCAGCAGCCCGTAGGCCACCAGCAGCCCGATCGGCACCACCAGCACCGCCTGCAGGTCGCCCGGCTTGAACGACAGGCTGTCCACCAGCCGCTTCAGCAGCAGCGGCACGCCGACGTTGGCGACCTTGGCGCCGACCATGAACGACAGCGCGATCGAGACCCGCCAGCGGTACTGCCACAGGTAGGGCAGCAGCTTGCGCAGGGTGGCCAGGTCGGAGCGCGGCGCGGCAGGCGCCGCCGCGTCGGTGGCAGGCAAAGGGGAGGACAGGGAGCGCATCGTGAAAGAATCGGGGGCCCGACACAGGTGAAGTCCAATGAGTGCGAATTCAAGCCAGCCCGACCGGCCCAGCAGCGATCCCGCCCCCGCGAAGGAGGTGAGTTTGCCCAAAGACCTGGATCTCGTCCTGCGGGTGATGCCGATGCCGGCGGATGCCAACAGCAACGGCGACATCTTCGGCGGCTGGATCATGGCCCAGGTCGACCTGGCTGGCTCGGTGCTGCCGGCGCGCATCGCCAAGGGCCGCATCGTCACGGTGGCGGTCAACGAGTTCGTCTTCAAGCAGGCGGTGTCGGTCGGCGACCTGCTGAGCTTCTACGCCCGGGTCGAGCGGGTCGGCCGCACGTCGGTGACGGTGCACGTCGAGGTGTATGCCGAGCGCAACCCGGCCGACCTGAAGGTGGTCAAGGTGACCGAGGCGAGCCTGACCTATGTCGCGATCGACCGCGACGGGCAGCCGCGGGTGATCCCGAAAGAGTGAGCATGCGGCTGGTCGACGCGGAACAGACGGCCGCCCTGCTGCCGTGGCGGCCGCTGGCGGACGCGATCGCCCGCGCCGCGAAGGATCGAGCCGCCGGGCGGCTGCATGCGCCGCTGCGCAGCAGCTTCCCGTTGTCGGGCGACGACAGGCTGCTGCTGATGCCGGCCAGCGACGACTATTTCGCGAGCGTCAAGCTGGTGACGGTGAACCATGGCAATCCGGGTCTCGGCCGCGCGCGCGTCCAGGGCGAGGTGCTGCTGATGGACCGCGCGACCGGCGAGCGGCTGGCGCTGTTCGACGGCGTCACGCTGACGGGGCGGCGCACCGCAGCGGTTTCACTGGCCGCGGCGCTGGCGCTGAAGGTTCCGGCCGGTGAGCGCTTGCTGATCGTTGGCGCCGGCGCACAGGCGCTGGCGCACGCGCTGGCCTTCGATGCCGTGCTGGCCCCGGCATGGATCGGCATCGCTGCACGCTCGCGCACGTCGGCCGAGGGGCTCGTGGCCGCCCTCACAGCGCAAGGCGTGACGGCGCATCCGGTGGACGACATCGACGCCGAAGCAGGCCATTGCGGGCTGATCGTCACCGCGACGACGAGCCGGATGGCGGTGATTCCGGAAGCGTTGCAGCCTGGGGTGCGGGTGTTCGCGGTGGGCGCGTTCACGCCGGCGATGTGCGAGTTGCCGGCGGCGCTGGTGCGACGGGCGGTGGTGATCGTCGACGAACACGCAGGCGCGCGGGTCGAGGCGGGGGACCTCATTCAAGCCGATGTCGATTGGTCGCAGGTGCGCGAACTCGGGTCGGTATTCGAGGACGCCGGCGTGCGGCCCGTGGTCTTCAAGAGCGTCGGCAGCGCGGCGTGGGACCTGGCCGCGGCGCGGCTGGCCTGGGACCGGCTGAGCACCTGTTGAAGGCCGACCCGGATTCCCATCCGGGCTACGAGCCGTGTCGCCCGGATGCCAATCCGGGGATCAATCCACAAAAAAGTCCGGCACGAACTCGGTCGTCCCTGGCGTCACGCTGTACTGCTCCAGATCCGTCACCCCATGCCGCGCCAGCAGCTCGTCGTCGATGAAGAAGTTGCCCGTCGTCGCCCGCGCATCGCTGGTGAGCACCAGGTACGCCGCATCCGCCAGGATCTGCGGCGTGCGGCAGCGCGCGACGTCGACGCCCGGGATCATCTGCAGCGCCGCGGTCGCGATCGCGGTGCGCGGCCACAGGCTGTTGACGCCGATCCCGAGCGGCCGGAACTCCCCCGCATGCCCCAGCGTGCACTCGCTCATGCCGTACTTGGCCATCGTGTACGCCACGTGCGGGCTGAACCAGCGCTCGCGCATCGACAGCGGCGGCGACATGTTGAGCACGTGCGGGTTGCGCCCCGCCTGCGCCGCCTTCGCCAGATGCGGCAGGCAGGCCTGCGTGACCAGGTAGGTGCCGCGCACGTTGACGCCGAACATCAGGTCGAAGCGCTTCATCGGCGTCGCCGTCGTCGGCGTCAGGCTGATCGCGCTCGCATTGTTGACCAGGATGTCGATGCCGCCGAAGCGCGCCACCGCCTGTTCCACCGCCGCCAGCACGCTGGCCTCGTCGCGGATGTCGGTCTGGATCGGCAGCGCCTGCCCGCCGGCGGCCTCGATCTCGGCCGCGGCGGAATGGATGGTGCCAGGCAACTTGGGGTTGCTCTCGGTGGTCTTGGCCGCGATCACGATGCGCGCGCCGTCGGCCGCGGCGCGCCGTGCGATCGCCAGGCCAATGCCGCGCGACGCGCCGGTGATGAACAAGGTCTTGCCTGCCAGCGAAGCGGTCATGGGATCTGTCTCCTCGTCGGGGTGGTGGCGGGCAGGCGCGGCACCAGCTGCGTCGCGATCATGCCGGCCAGTTGTTCGGCCCACAGCGCATACAGCGCGGGCCCGGGATGGAAGCCGTCGTCGGCCATCAGCACGCTGTCGGACACGATCTCGTTCTGGAACGGCACCGGCAGCCACCAGCGTTCCGGCCAGCGCTTGATCCAGCCGGCCAGCGCCTGGTTGTAGCGCCGCGCATCGCGCCCCAGCACCCAGCGCAGCGGATTGGGCAGCAGCGGGAAGGCATGCATCGGCGGCACGCCGCTGTGCACGATCTGGCGCACGCCGGCACGCTCGACCGCGATGCGGTCCAGCTCATCGAGCTGCTGCAGCCAGCGCTGCACCGGCACCTGCGACACCACGTCGTTGACGCCGAGCGCGGTCACCATCACGTCGGCCGGGTGCAGCGCGGCGCTTTCGACCGCGATCAGCGCATCGCGCGTGGTGTCCCCGGTGTGCGCCATCAGCTGCCACACGACCGCGCCGCCCAGCCGCTGCGACAAGGCCTCGCTGAGGCGACCGGCCAGCGCCTGGCTCTGCGTCTGCGCGCCGACGCCGGCCGCCGACGAATCGCCCACGATCAGCACGCGCAAGCGCACCCGGCCGGTGCCGGCCACGCCTTCGCGCGGACCCTCGGCCTCGGGCAGGCGCAGCGCGCCGCGGCGCACCCGCGCGCCCTGCCACACCAGCAGCGGCGCGAGCGCAAGCTTGGCGGCATGGACCATGGCGGCGGACAGCGTCAACGGGGCGGCTCAGGAACGCGCGTTCACGAGAACTGCGAGAAATCCGGCTTGCGCTTCTGGAAGAACGCGCTGAAGGCCTCGCGCGCCTCGGGGCTCGCCAGGCGCTCGCCGAAGATCGCCGCCTCGGCCTGGATGGTCGCGAGCGTCGCCTCGGCCCCGGCGCGACGCAACAGCTTCTTGGTCTCGCGCACGGCCCCCGGCGGCAGCCCGTTGAAGCGCTCGGCCACGCGGCGCGCATGCAGCGCGACCTCGCCGCTCGGCAGCACCGCGTTGGCGATGCCCAACTCGACCGCCTCGGCGGCGGTGAACGGATCGCCGAGCAGGATCTTCTCGGCCGCCTTGACGCGGCCCAGCAGCTGCGGCCCGAGCAGGCTGGATGCGAACTCGGGCACCAGGCCCAGGCTCACGAACGGCATCGCCAGGCGCGACTCGTCGGCCACGTAGACCAGGTCGCAGTGCAGCAGCAGCGTCGTGCCGATGCCGATCGCGGCGCCGGTGACGGCGGCCACGACCGGCTTGTCGCAGCCGATCAGCGCCTGCATGAACGCGAACACCGGCGAGTCCATGCCGCTCGGCGGGCGCTTCATGAAGTCTTCCAGGTCATTGCCCGACGTGAAGATGCCGGGCTGGCCGACGATCAGCACCGAGCGCACCGCCGGGTCGGCCTGCGCGGCCTTCAGGCCGTCGGCCATCGCCTGGTACATGTCGATGGTGATCGCGTTCTTCTTCTCCGGGCGCGCGATCTCCAGCGTGAATACGCCGTTCAGCACGGCGGTCTTGATGCTCATGTCATCTCCTTCAGGGGGTTCAGTGAAGCCGGGGCGAAGCCCTGCAGCAAGGCCGTCATGCGCGGCCACAGTGTCGCGCGGAATTGCTCGCGGAACAGGCCGAAATGACCGATGCGCTTCGCCTGCACGTCCTGCGGCGCGATGCGCTCGATGCGCCGCGGCGCGTTCGGGTAGCAATCGACCAGCACGCGCGTGCCGCGCTCGGTCATCAGCTCGTCGTCGGTGATCGACAGCGCCACCAGCGGGAAGCGCGCCGCCTCGAACTGCTCGCGCACCGCCGCGCCCTCGGCACCGACGTGGTAGCGCGGGTTCAGGCACCAGCGCCGCCACTGCAGCATCACGCCCTTGGGCAGGTCGCCGACCTTGCGCAGGCGCTTGCCGGGGAAGTAGCCGCACAGCGCCACCGCGACCGGCACCAGCACGTACCAGAAGTACAGGATCATGCGGCGCAGCGGCGGCGCGTTGTCGCGCCAGTAGCCGCTGCCGGCCGCGACCGAGATCAGGCCGTCGACCCGGCCGCGGTTGCGCAGCATGCCGGGCAGCTGTGCGCCCAGGCTGTGGCCCACCAGGTACAGCGGGACCCCCGGCGCGCTGTCGCGCAGCGCGTCGATCGCGCTGTCGTAGTCGCGCGCCCAGCTGAACAGGTCGGCCTCGACGCCGCGCAGCGAACGCGACATGCGCGACTCGCCCATGCCGCGGTAGTCGAAGGTCGCGACCGCGTAGCCCTGGCCGGCCAGCCATTGCGCGAACGGCTGGTAGTAGTCCTGGCGCACGCCCATCGCGCCGCCGATCAGCACCGCGGCCGTCGCGGCGCCCTCGGGGCGGTACAGGCGCAACGACAGCCGGCTGCCGTCGTCGTTCTCGAGTTGCCGAGTCTCCATGCTCACCTCCGAAGGGCCGTGGCCCGGATGCGGCGATCAGACGCGTTCGAAGATCCCGGCCGCGCCCTGCCCGGTGCCCACGCACATCGTCACCATCCCGTACTTCAGGTTGTGGCGGCGCAGTGCATGGATGACGGTCGCGGCGCGGATCGCACCGGTGGCGCCCAGCGGGTGACCCAGCGCGATCGCGCCGCCCATCGGGTTGACCTTGGACGGGTCCAGGCCGACGCTGTTGATCACCGCCAGCGACTGCGCGGCGAAGGCCTCGTTCAGCTCGATCCAGTCCATGTCCTTGAGGCTCAGGCCGGCATAGCGCAGCGCGGCCGGGATCGCCTCGATCGGTCCGATGCCCATGATCTCGGGCGGCACGCCGCGCGCTGCGAAGCTGACGAAGCGCGCCAGCGGCTTCAGGCCGAACTGCTTGACCGCCTTCTCGCTGGCCAGGATCAGCGCGCCGGCGCCGTCGCTGGTCTGCGAGCTGTTGCCGGCCGTCACGCTGCCCTTGGCGGCGAACACCGTCTTCAGCTTGGCCAGGCCTTCGAGCGAGGTGTCGGGGCGCGGGCCTTCGTCCAGGGTCACGGTGCGGGTCTTGGCGCCCTGCTCGCCGGCTTGTCCCAAGTTCGCCAGGTTCGGGAAGCGCTCGACGACGTCGATCGGCGTGATCTCGTCGCTGAACTCGCCCGCCTTCTGCGCCTTCAGCGCGCGCATGTGCGACTCGTACGCGAACGCGTCCTGCGCCTCGCGGCTGACCTTCCATTGCGCCGCGACCTTCTCCGCCGTCAGGCCCATGCCGTAGGCGATGCCGACGTTCTCGTCCTTGGCGAACACCTCGGGGTTGAACGACGGCTTGTTGCCGCCCATCGGCACCAGGCTCATCGATTCGGCACCGCCGGCGATCAGCACGTCGGCTTCGCCGACGCGGATGCGGTCGGCCGCCATCTGGATGGCCGTCACGCCCGACGCGCAGAAGCGGTTCACCGTCACGCCGCCCACCGGCTGCGGGAAGGCCAGCGCGACCGCGATGCGGGCCATGTTCATGCCCTGCTCGCCCTCGGGGAACGAGCAGCCGATGATGGCGTCCTCGATGGCCTTCGGGTCCAGCGTCGGCACCTGGGTCATCGCGCTGCGGATGGCCGCGACCAGCAGGTCATCCGGGCGCGTGTTCCTGAAGTAGCCCCGGCCCGAACGGCCGATCGGCGTGCGGGTGGCGGCGACGATGTAGGCGTCTTGCACTTGCTTGCTCATGTTCTGTTCTCCGCTTAGTTGCGAACGGGCTTGCCGGTCTGCAGCATCCCCATGATCCGTTCCTGCGTCTTCGGGTGCTCCAGCAGCCCGCAGAAGTGCTTGCGCTCCAGCGCCATCAGGTACTCCTCGCTGACCAGCGAGCCGGCATCGACGTCGCCGCCGCACACCACGTGGGCGATCAGCGCCGAGATGTGGAAATCGTGCGCGCTGATGAAGCCGCCGTCGCGCATGTTGACCAGCTGCGCCTTGATGGTGGCGATGGCGTTGCGGCCGGCCACCGGGAACAGCGTCTTCGCCGGTGCGCGGTAGCCGCTGTCGAACATCGACTTGGCCTGCTGGATCGCGACGAACAGCAGCTCGTCCTTGTTCGGCACGACCACGTCGCTCCACAGCAGGTAGCCGAGCTTGCGGCTCTCGATCGCGCTGGTGCCCACCTTGGCCATCGCGGCGTTGGTGAAGCCGTCGGTCAGGAACTTCAGGATGTCGGCGTTCGCATTCGCGGCGCTCGCCATCTCGGCCGCGCGGCGTGCGATGTAGGCCAGGCCGCCGCCGCCCGGGATCAGGCCGACGCCCACTTCGACCAGGCCGACGTAGCTTTCCATCGCCGCGACGCGGCGCGCCGAGTGGACGGCCAGCTCGCAACCACCGCCCAGCGCGATGCCGCGGATCGCCGACACCACCGGCACCTGCGCGTAGCGGATGCGCAGCATCGCGTCCTGCAGCTTCTTCTCTTCGGGCGCGATGCCCTTGGCGCCGCTCTTCATGAAGACCGGCATCAGCGCCTCGAGGTTGGCACCGGCCGAGAACACATCGTCCGGCGACCAGATCACCAGGCCCTTGTACTTCGCCTCGGCGATCTCGACCGCCTTCAGCAGGCCTTCGGTGACGGTCGGGCTGATCAGGTGCAGCTTGGCGGTGATGCTGGCGATCAGCACCTCGCCGTCGAGCGACCAGACGCGCACTTCCTCGTTCTTGAACTCCTCGGTGCCGGCCTTCAGCGGCTCGGCGGCGCCCGAGCCCAGCACGCTCTCGGGGAAATGCTGGCGCTGGTACACCGGCAGCGTGCTGCGCGGGATGTATGTCTTCTGCGCGGCGCTCCACGAACCTTCGGCGGCGTGGACGCCATCGCGGCCGTCGAACACCCAGGCCGGCAGCGGCGCCTTGCTGAGTGCCTTGCCGGCCTCGATGTCGGCCTTGACCCACTCGGCGACCTGCTTCCAGCCGGCTGCCTGCCACAGCTCGAACGGGCCCTGCTGCATGCCGAAGCCCCAGCGCATCGCGAAGTCGACCTCGCGCGCCGAATCGGCGATGTCGGCCAGGTGCACCGCGACATAGTGGAAGCTGTCGCGCAGGATGGCCCACAGGAACTGCGCCTGCGGGTTGCTCGATTCGCGCAGCAGCTTCAGGCGCTCGGGCGCGGCCTTCTTCAGCATGCGCGCGACGATCTCGTCGGCCTTGCCGCCCGCCGGCACGTAGTCGCCCTTGGCCGGGTCGAGGCGCAGGATGTCCTTGCCGACCTTCTTGTAGAAACCGGCACCGCTCTTCTGGCCCAGCGCGCCCTGCTCGATCAGCCTGGCGAGCACCGGCGGCGTCGCGTAGCTCGGGAAGAACGGATCGTCCTTCAGGTTGTCCTGCAGCGTCTTGACGACGTGCGCCATCGTGTCCAGGCCCACCACGTCGGCGGTGCGGAAGGTGCCCGAGCTGGCCCGGCCCATCTTCTTGCCCGTCAGGTCGTCGACGACGTCGTACGCCAGGCCGAAGTTCTCGGCTTCCTTGATCGTTGCCAGCATGCCGGCGATGCCGACGCGGTTGGCGATGAAGTTCGGCGTGTCCTTCGCGCGCACGACGCCCTTGCCGACCGCGGTGGTGACGAAGCTCTCGAGCTGGTCGAGGATCTCAGGCCGCGTCGTCGGGGTCGGGATCAGCTCCACCAAGTACATGTACCGCGGCGGGTTGAAGAAGTGGATGCCGCAGAAGCGCGGCTTGATCTCTTCGGGCAGGACTTCGGACAGCTTGGTGATCGACAGGCCCGAGGTGTTGCTCGCGACGATGGCGTGCGGCGCGATGAAGGGCGCGATCTTCTTGTACAGATCGAGCTTCCAGTCCATGCGCTCGGCGATGGCCTCGATGATCAGGTCGCAGTCTTTCAGCAGCTCGCTGTGCTCTTCGTAGTTGGCCTGCTGGATCAGCGCGGCGTCTTCCGGGATGCCCAGCGGCGACGGCTTCAGCTTCTTCAGGCCGTCGACGGCCTTCGTGACGATGCCATTCCTGGGGCCTTCCTTCGCGGGCAGGTCGAACAGCACGACCGGCACCTTGACGTTGACCAGGTGGGCGGCGATTTGCGCGCCCATCACGCCGGCACCGAGGACGGCGACCTTGCGGACGTTGAAGCGACTCATGTTTCTTCTCCTTTGCGTAGTTTGAACAGAGGCCTACTCGACCCGGACCCAGGTCTGGGTGCGCCCGAACAGCGGCGCGCCGACATAGCCTCGAACTTCCAGTTTCTTGCCGCCGTCGACCGGCTTCAGCCGCAGCTTGTAGGTCTTGCCGTTGGCCGGGTCGAGGATGGTGCCCCCGTCCCACAGGCCGTCGGTGTCCGCGCTCTTCTTCACGCCGCGGATGATCGAGAGACCGACCAGCGGCTGGCCCTTGCGCTCGTCGCTGCATTCGTCGCAGACGGCGTCCTGCTTCGCGTCCGGGTCCAGCAGCTTCTCGAGCTTGCCGCTGAGCACGCCGTCGCTCTCGGCGATGCGCACCAGCGAGCGCTCCTTCTTCGTGCTGTCGTCGATCGTCTTCCACAGGCCGGCGGGCGTGCCCTGCGCGAACGCGCCCGACACGGTCAGCGCGGCGGCCAGCGCCAGCAGCAGTCTCTTCATCGCTTGTCTCTCCTGGTTGTCGTGATTCGTCGCGGAAACGGGCGGACTCAGAACAGCGCCTCGTCCATCTCCATCAGCGGCTTCAGGCCGCTGCGCGCGGTGCGGATCAGCGACGCGGTCTCGGGCAGCAGCTTGGCGAAGTAGAAGCGCGCCGTCGCGAGCTTGGCCTTGTAGAACGGATCGCCGCCATCCACCTTGGCGAGCGCGACCTTGGCCATGCGCGCCCAGAAGTACGCGAACACCAGGTGGCCCGCGACGCGCAGGTAGTCGACCGCGGCCGCGCCCACTTCGTCGGRGTTTCCGAAGGCCTTCATGCCCAGCTCGGTGGTCAGCTTGGTGACCTTGTCGCCCAGGTCGGCCAGCGGGTTGACGAACTCCTGCATCGCCTCGTTGGTGCCTTCGTCCTCGACGAACTCCTGCACCAGCTTGCCGAACTTCTTCAGCTTGGCGCCGTTGTCGCTCAGCACCTTGCGGCCCAGCAGGTCCAGCGACTGGATCGTGTTGGTGCCCTCGTAGATCATGTTGATGCGGGCATCGCGCACGTACTGCTCCATGCCCCATTCCTTGATGTAGCCGTGGCCGCCGAACACCTGCATGCAGTGCGAGGTGGCGATCCAGCCGTTGTCGGTGATGAAGGCCTTGATGATGGGCGTGATCAGCGCGACCAGGTCGGCGCTGTCCTTGCGAACGTCCTCGTCGTCCGAGGCCAGCTCCTTGTCGAGCTGCAGCGTGGTCCACATCGCGAGCGCGCGGCCGCCTTCGGCGTAGGCGCGCGCGGTCAGCAGCATCTTGCGCACGTCCGGGTGCACGATGATCGCGTCGGCCGGCTTGTCCGGGTTCTTCGGGCCCGACAGCGCGCGCATCTGGATGCGGTCCTTCGCGTAGGCGACGGCGTTCTGGTAGGCCACCTCGGTCAGGCCCAGCGACTGCATGCCGACGCCCAGGCGGGCCGCGTTCATCATCACGAACATCGCCGCCAGGCCCTTGTTCGGCTGGCCGACCAGCGTGCCCACCGCGCCTTCGAGCACCATCTGCGCTGTGGCATTGCCGTGGATGCCCATCTTGTGCTCCAGGCCGCCGCACCAGATGCCGTTGCGGCTGCCCAGCGAACCGTCGGCGTTGACGTTGTACTTGGGCACGGCGAACAGCGAGATGCCCTTCGAGCCGGCCGGCGCATCCGGCAGGCGCGCCAGCACCAGGTGGACGATGTTCTCGGCCAGGTCGTGCTCGCCGGCCGAGATGAAGATCTTGTTGCCGGTCAGCTTGTAGGTGTCGTCGCCTTGGGGTTCGGCCTTGGTGCGCAACAGCCCGAGGTCGGTGCCGCAGTGCGGCTCGGTCAGGCACATCGTGCCGGTCCACACGCCGCTGGTCAGCTTGGGCAGGTACAGCGCCTTCTGCGCGTCGGTGCCGTGCGCGTGGAGCGCCTCGTAGGCGCCGTGCGACAGGCCGGGATACATGGTCCAGGCCTGGTTGGCCGAGTTCAGCATCTCGTAGAAGCACTGGTTCACCACGTGCGGCAGGCCCTGGCCGCCGAAGGCCGGGTCGCAGCTCAGCGCCGGCCAGCCGCCCTCGACGTACTGCGCGTACGCTTCCTTGAAGCCCTTCGGCGCGCGGACCTCGTGCGTGCCCTTGTCGAGCGTGCAGCCCTCTTCGTCGCCGCCCTGGTTCAGCGGGAACACCACCTGCGACGCGAACTTGCCGCCTTCTTCGAGCACGGCGTTGATCGTGTCGAGATCGATGTCGGCATGTGCCGGCAGCGCCTTCAATTCATCGACCACGTTCAGCACTTCGCTCATCAGGAACTGCATGTCGCGCAGCGGCGGGGTGTACTGGGCCATCGGGGAAACTCCTTGGGGAAATTGAGAGAACAGGTTTCAGCGGCGCGCCGGGCGCGCCGCCTTGTCGGTGGGGGCGACCGCGTAGTAGCTGACGACGCGGTCGAAGCCGGTGCGGGCCCGGTCGAGCGCACCGGGGATGCGCAGGAAGCGTGCGTCGTGGTGCAGCGCCAGGATCAGGCCGTGGATCTCGAACAGCATCTGCAGCGGGTCGGTGTCGGGGCGCAGCTGGCCCTCGTCGATCGCGATGCGGATCGCCTTCTGCAGCGCGGTGTGCCAGGCCTGCACCATGGTCGCGAGCGCGTCGCGCACCGGGCCCGGCCGGTCGTCGAACTCGACCGCGCCGCTGATGTAGATGCAGCCCGAATCCAGCTCGATCGACACCCGCTTGACCCAGCGCTCGAACAGCGCCTGCAGCCGCGGCAGCCCGCGGGCCTCACGCACAGCAGGGAAAAACACTTCTTCCTCGAACTTCGCGTGATACTCGCGGATCACGGAGATCTGCAGTTCCTCGCGCGACCCGAAGTGCGCGAACACGCCGGACTTGCTCATCTGCGTGACCTCGGCCAGTGCGCCGATGGACAGGCCTTCCAGCCCCATCGACGAGGCCAGGCCGAGTGCGGCTTCGAGAATGGTCGCGCGCGTCTGCTGGCCCTTCTGCAGGGTCTTCGAGACGTCGCGGGCCGGGCGGGCGGTCACAGGGGTGTCGGTCGTGTCGGTCACGGGGCGCATCCACAAAATCGAACGGTCGTTCTATTTTGCAGGCTCCGTGCAGATCCCGCGCTGCAATTTCGAGCAAGCCCGGTGTTTTTCTAGGGTTTAGTGCCTAGAAAGCGACGACAGGGCGCGTGATCCGGGGGTTAACCCGAATCACGTGTTATCGCCGCAGCCGGTGATGGGCGTGTGACAGCGAGGCCTGTGGCGTCGGCGCACTGCAGTATTCGCGCCACCTATTGAGCGAACCGCGCTGATTGGATTACTCTCCGAGGAAGGAGATCATCCGTGGAAGTGCTCCAGCTCGATGTGTCCGGTCGACCCCAATCCTGGATTTCAGCCAAGGAGGCGGCCGTCATCTATGCCAGCGACGGCGTCGCATGGACGCTGGGCGACGCCTTCTACGTGCTGCGCGGCGGCATGCAGCGGCGCACCGGGCTGCAATCGCGCATCGAGGTGCACCCGATCATCGCGGTGCGCGGCGCGGTGCCGAGCCGGGCCTGGCGGCAGACGCCGGCGCTGTCCAACCCCAAGCTGTTCGCCCGCGACCGCCAGGTCTGCGCCTACTGCGGCGGGCGCTTCCATGCCGATGACCTGACGCGCGAGCACATCGTGCCGACCTCGCGCGGCGGCAACGACAGCTGGATGAACTGCATCACCGCCTGCCGCGCCTGCAACGGGCACAAGGGCAACCGGATGCCGGAAGAAGCGCACATGTCGCTGCTGTACCTGCCCTACGTGCCGAGCCTGCACGAGGACATGATCCTGCGCGGCCGGCGCATACTGGCAGACCAGATGGAGTTCCTGCTGGCCAGCGTGCCGCGGCACAGCCGCTTGCGGGCCTGAGCGCCGGTCCAGGGCTTCTGCTTTCTTTACATCGCCGCCGCGGAACTTGCCGCACGGCTGGCTCGTCCATGCAGACGAGCAACGAGGAGTGACCCCATGAACAAGCTTTTGATCGCCGTGGCCGTCGCAGCCGCCTTGAGCGCCTGCGCGACCAGCAGCCCCGACGTCGTGTCGCGCAATGAAGCGCAGCGGCTGTCGCAGATCCAGGATGCCACCGTGCTGTCGGTGCGGCCGGTCGTGATCGACGGTTCGCAGTCCGGCGCGGGCGCCGTCACCGGCGGTGTCGTCGGCGGCGTGGCCGGCGCCTCGGTCGGCGGACACCGCGAGGCGGTGGCCGTCGGCGTGCTGGCCGCGGTGGCCGGCGCGGTGGTCGGCAACGCGATCGAGCGTGCCGGCACGCGCGAGGAAGCGCTGGAGATCCTGGTGCAACTGCGCAACGGCGAACGCCGCTCCATCGTGCAGGCCAAGGGCACCGAGACGCTGGTGCCGGGCGAGCCGGTGATCCTCGTGTCGTCGAACGGCAAGACGCGCGTGATGCGGGCCCCGGTGGTCACCCAGCCGGCTCCGGTGCCGGCCACGCCGCCCGCTCAGGGCTGAGGCAGCAGGCCGCGCTGCGACAGCGCGGCCTGGCACGACGGCGCATCGCTGAACAGCTGTGCCTGCCAGCCGGCGGCGGCCGCCGCTTCGATGTTGACTGCCGTGTCGTCCAGCAACAGCAGCTCGCCGGGCTGCGCACCGAACGCGCGCTGCGCCAGGGCATAGATCGCTGCCTCGGGCTTGATCAGCGACACGTGCGACGAGAACACGCCGCTGCGAAAGCGCGCCAGGAACGGGTTCGCGCGCAGCAGGTGGGCCGCGATCGGCGCCGGCATGTTCGACAGGTAGTGCAACACGTGCCCGGCCTCGCTGAGGCGTTCGATCCAGGCCACCGTGTCGGGCAGCGGCCGCAGTTCGGCCGGCACCTCGGCGATGATGCGGCGCACCGAGGCCGCGTCGACGTCGGTCCGGGCCGCCAGCAGCGGCACCAGCTCGTCCTGTGTCACGCTGCCGCGGTCGAACGCCGCCCACAACCCGTCGCCATGCCCCTGGAAGAACACCGCGGCCAGCGCCCGCGCCGCCGTGTCGTCGAGGCCGCGCTGCGGCAGCATGCGCTGCAGCAGCTCGTGCGGTCTCCAGCGGAAGACGACGCCGCCGAAATCGAAGACCAGCCGCATCGCCGGCGGGTCAGCGGCGCAGGCGCGCCAGCAGCCCGGCCGTCGAGCCGTCCAGGCCGCTCGTGTCGCCCGAGGCCAGCTTCGGCAGCAGCTCGTTGCACAAGGCCTTGCCGAGCTCGACCCCCCACTGGTCGAAGCTGTTGATGCGCCACAGCGCACCGCTGACGAACACGCGGTGTTCGAACAGCGCGATCAGCGACCCGAGGCTGCGCGGCGTCAGTTCGTCGAGCACCAGCGTCGTGCTCGGGCGGTTGCCGGGGAAGGTGCGGTGCTTCGCGAGCGTCAACGCATCCAGCGTGGCCGACGCGGTGGGCGCCTTCTCCTGCATCGCCTGCTCGGTGGTCTTGCCGAGCATCAGCGCCTGCGATTGCGCCAGGCCGTTGGCCAGCAGCTTGGTGTGCAGGTCGCTCAGCGAATGCGTCGGCCGGCGCACCAGCAGGAACTCGACCGGGATCACGTCGGTGCCCTGGTGCAGCATCTGGAAGTAGGCGTGCTGGCCGTTGGTGCCCGGCTCGCCCCACACCACCGGGCTGGTGCCGAAGGGCAGCGGCTCGCCATCGATGTCGACGCGCTTGCCGTTGCTTTCCATCTCGAGCTGCTGCAGGTAGGCCGGCAGGCGCTTCAGGCCCTGGTGGTACGGCGCCATGCTGCGGCTGGTGAAGCGGTGGAAGTTGCGGTACCAGACGTCGACCAGGCCCTGCAGCACCGGCAGGTTGCGCTCGAGCGGCGCCTGCGCGAAGTGCTGGTCCATCGCATGCGCACCGGCCAGCAGCGAGCGGAAGTTGTCGGCGCCGATGGCCAGCGCGATCGGCAGGCCGATCGCCGACCACAGCGAGTAGCGCCCGCCCACCCAGTCCCAGAAGCCGAAGGTGGTGTGGATGCCGAACTCGGCCGCCGCCTTCACGTTGGTGGTGGTCGCGACGAAATGCTTGCCGATGTCTTCGCCGCCCTGTGCAAGGAACCAGGCCTTGGCCGCGTGCGCGTTGGCCATGGTCTCCTGGGTCGTGAAGGTCTTGCTGGCGACGATGAACAGCGTCTCCTCGGGCTTCACGCGGCGCAGCACCGGCGCGATGTCGTGGCCGTCGACGTTGGAGACGAAGTGGAACGCGATGCCCGGGTGCACGAAGCTGTCGAGCGCCGGCACGACCATCTGCGGGCCGAGGTCGGAGCCGCCGATGCCGATGTTCACCACGTGCCGGATGCCGCTGGCGGCGGTGTCGCGCACCGTCTCGGCATAGGCCAGCATCGCGTCGAGCACCGCATGCACCTCGCGCCCGAACGGCGACGCGCCTTCGGGCGCACGCAGCGCCACGTGCTGCACCGCGCGGCCCTCGGTCACGTTGACCGGGTCGCCGCGCAGCATCGCGTCGCGCTGCGGCTCGATGCCGCATTCGCGTGCCAGCGACAGCAGGAACTGCAGCGTCGCGGTGTCGATGCGGTTCTTCGACAGGTCGGCGAAGATCTCCGGCGCCTCGAAGCTCAGCGCGGCAAAGCGGCCGGCGTCGCGCGCGAACGCCTCGCGGATGTCGAAATCGCGGCCATGGGCCTCGAAATGCCCGGCCAGTGCAGCCCAGGCCGAGGTGCGGTCGCAGCGCGGGAAGGTGCTCATTTCATCCCTTCGATCAGCTTGTCGAGCTTGATGGCATCGGCGGCGAAGGTGCGGATGCCCTCGGCCAGCTTCTCGGTCGCCATCGCGTCGTCGTTGAGTGCGAAGCGGAAGCTCGGCTCGTTGAAGGTGGCGGCATGCACGTCGGCCGATTTCGCCTTCGCCGGATCGAGCAGGCGAGGGATCGGCGCCTCGCTGCCCTGCAACTGCGCGAGCAACTCGGGGCTGATCGTCAGCAGGTCGCAGCCGGCCAGCGCGATGATCTGGCCGACGTTACGGAAGCTCGCGCCCATCACCTCGGTGGCGACACCGAACTTCTTGAAGTAGTTGTAGATGTGCGCGACCGACTTGACGCCCGGGTCGTTGACGCCGGCGTTGGCCGCCTCGTCCCACTGGCTGCCGGCCGACTTCTTGTACCAGTCGTAGATGCGCCCGACGAAGGGCGAGATCAGCTTGACGCCGGCATCGCCGCAGGCCACCGCCTGACTGAACGAGAACAGCAGCGTCAGGTTGCAGTTGATGCCGTCGCGCTGCAGGATGCGCGCGGCCTGGATGCCCTCCCAGGTGGACGCCAGCTTGATCAGCACGCGTTCGCGGCCGATGCCGGCGGCCTCGTACAGCTCCATGATGCGGCGCGCCCGCGCCACGCTGGCGGCGGTGTCGAAGCTCAGCCGCGCATCGACCTCGGTCGACACCCGGCCCGGCACCACCTTCAGGATCTCCAGCCCGAAGCGCACCAGCACCTGGTCGACGATGCCCTCCAGCGGCAGGCTCTTGTGCTGCGCCACCGCCTCGGTGAGCAGCGGCGCGTAGTCGGCGTTCTGCACCGCCTTCAGGATCAGCGACGGATTGGTCGTCGCGTCCTTCGGGGCGAACTGCGCCAGTTGCTTGAAGTTGCCCGTGTCGGCGACAACGGTGGTGAACTGCTTGATCTGGTCGAGTTGATTCATGGCAAGACGCTGTTGAGCACAGGGAAGAAATTAGAACCCGGCAGACGCGCGGCATCCGCCTCGTACCATCGGTTTGTTTTCAGAAAGTAACCCGCGGTTCCATCGCCCGCATGATGCACCCTGGCGCCAGCCCTCGTGCAACCCGGGTTTCGTTGACGCTGCCCGGAAACTTGGGCATCATCCGCGTGAAACTAAATTACATCCCCAGGTCAAATTCCACAAGGTTCCGGCATGTCTTTCGATCTTGTTTTCTTCGGTGGCACGGGCGATCTGACATGGCGCAAGCTGATGCCGGCGCTGTTCCAGGCCTTCCGCCACGGCAAGCTGCCGAGCGGCGGCCGCATCCTGGCGGTGGCGCGCGACGAGCAGAGCGACGACAAGTACCGCGGCTGGCTGAAGGACCGCTTCCAGGAGGTCGAAGGCGCCAAGCGGCCGACCGATGAAGAGTTCGCCCGCTTCGCCGACATGCTGCACTACCGGCGCATGGACCTGTCCAAGCCTGAGCACTACGCCGGGCTGAAGCAGTGGCTCGAGGAGCGCAACGCGGACACCGCGGTGCTGTACCTGGCGACCAGCCCACACCTGTTTCCGCAGATCTGCGAGCAACTGGGCGTGGCCGGGCTCAACACGCCGCGCATCCGCGTCGTGCTGGAGAAGCCGCTCGGCCATGACCTGCAGAGCGCCCAGGAGATCAACCGTGTCGTGCGCTCGGTGTTCAGCGAGACGCAGGCCTTCCGCATCGACCACTACCTCGGCAAGCCCTCGGTGCAGAACCTGATGGCGCTGCGCTTCGGCAATGCGCTGTTCGAGCCGCTGTGGCGCCGCGAGAGCATCGCCAACATCCAGATCACGCTGGCCGAGGCCATCGGCGTCGGCACGCGCGGCGACTTCTACGACCGCACCGGCGCGTTGCGCGACATGGTGCAGAACCATGCGCTGCAGCTGCTGACGATGATCGCGATGGAACCGCCGTCGCGCAACGATGCGGATGCGATCCGCGACGAGAAGCTGAAGGTGCTGCGCTCGCTGAAGCCCTTCACCGAAGAGAGCGTCGGCCGCGACGTGGTGCGCGGCCAGTACCGTGCCGGCACGGCCGGCGGCCAGCCGGTGGTCGGCTACCTGCAGGAGGTGAAGGTGCCGGCGGGCAGCCAGTGCGAGACCTTCGTCGCGCTGCGCACCGAGGTGCAGAACTGGCGCTGGGCCGGCGTGCCCTTCTACCTGCGCACCGGCAAGCGGCTGGCGGCGCGCGATGCGCAGATCGTCGTCAATTTCCGGCCCACGCCGCACAGCATCTTCCCGGGCCACAACCAGCCGAACAAGCTGGTGATCAACCTGCAGCCGGAAGACGGGCTCGAGCTGCACCTGCTGGCCGCCAAGGGCACGGGGCAGCAGGAGCAGCTGGCCCCGGTGTCGCTCGACCTGGACTTCGACAAGGCGTTTGCCGAGAACCGCGTCGGTGCCTATGAGCGCCTGCTGCTCGACGCGATCGCCGGCCGGCTGAACCTGTTCGTGCGCAGCGACGAGCAGGAGCAGGCCTGGCGCTGGGTCGAGCCGGTGCTCGATGCCTGGAGCAAGGACAACACCGGCCCGCGGCCGTACGCCGCCGGCACCTGGGGCCCGGCTGCCGCGAGCGCGCTGGTCGCGCGCGACGGCTTCGCCTGGTCGGAAGAGCAGTAATTCGCACCGGGCCGCCTCCCATGCTGGACCGCATCCGTGCCTCGATCCCGGCCTTGCCGCCTGCTGAACAGCGCGTGGCCAAGCTGGTGCTGGCCGATGCGCGCAGCTTCGCGAGCCTGCCGGTCAGCGAGCTGGCCGACCGGGCGCATGTCAGCAAGCCGACGGTGGTGCGCTTCTGCCGCAGCGTCGGCTACGACGGGCTGGCCGACTTCAAGCGCAAGCTGGCCGGCAGCGTCAACGAGGGCGTGCCCTTCGTGCACCGCGCGGTCGACGAGGACGACAAGCCGGGCGACATCGTCGTCAAGGTGGTCGACAACGCGGTCAGTGCGCTGCTGAAGTACCGCAACGATGCCGCCGGCCTGGCCTTCGACCGCGCGATCTCGGCGCTGGCCGAGGCCGGGCGGGCCGGGCGCCGCATCGAGTTCTACGGGGTCGGCAATTCGGGCATCGTGGCGCAGGACGCGCAGCACAAGTTCTTCCGCCTGGGCGTCAATGCGCTGGCCATCAGCGATGGCCACGTACAGGTGATGAGCGCGACGATGCTGCAGCCGGGCGATTGCGTGGTGATCATCTCGAACTCGGGCCGCAGCCGCGACCTGATCGACGTGGCCGAGATCGCGCGCAAGAAGGGTGCGACGACGATCGTGATCACCGCCAGCGGTTCGCCGCTGGCGCAGATCGGCCAGACCGGCAGCAACCAGATCCTGCTGGCCGCCGACCACCCGGAAGACTACGACCGCTACAGCCCGATGGTGTCGCGGCTGCTGCACCTGATCGTGATCGACATCCTGACCACCGGCGTCGCGCTGCGCCTGGGCAGCGAGCTGCGCCCGATGCTGCAGGAGATCAAGCGCAACCTGCGGGCCAAGCGCTACGCTTCGGCCGAGTAGCGAAGGCGCGGGCGGGCCGGCGGGGTGCGCCTTCGCCGAACCAACGGCTTTGTGCGTGCATCCCGGATTGGCATCCGGGCTACTTGAGCAAAAGCGTGTCGACGCCGTACAGCCGCGCCAATTCGGCCAGCTTGGATGGTGCATGACGCACCGCGAAGCCCTTGCCGAAGGCCTGCGCCAGGCGCTGGCATTCGAGCAGCACCGCGAGCGCGGCCGAGTCGAACTGCGTCAGGCCCGAAGCGTCCACCGTGACGGTCGCCTCGGCCTGGGTCTTCGCTTCCTGCTGCAAGGCCTGCGACAGCATGCGCTGCGTGTCGCGGGCCTCACGCAGGGTGATGGTGGCAGGCAGCAGCAGCATGGGCGCCTCAGCTCTTGCCGGCCGCAGCCTTGTTGCGCTCGACCAGCTTGGCGATCAGGCCGTCGATGCCGCCAGCACCGATCTCCTGTGCAAAGCTGTTGCGGTAGTTCTCGACCAGCCACACGCCGAGCACGTTGACGTCGTAGATCTTCCAGCCGTCAGCGGCCTTCTCGAGGCGGTAGTCGAGCTGGATCGGATCGCCCTTGCCGCGGATCTCGGTGCGCACGATGACCTCCTTGTCCTCCGGCGACGAGCGCATCGGCTTGAGCTGCACGGTCTGGTCGCGCACCTGGGCGAGCGCGCCCGAATAGGTGCGCACCAGCAGCGTCTTGAACTCGTCCTGCAGCTTCTTCTGCTGCTCGGGCGTCGCCTGGCGCCAGTAGCGGCCAACCGCCGACGCGGTCATGCGCTGGAAATTCACGTGCGGCATCACCTTGGATTCGACCAGCGCCGAGACCTGCCTCACATCCCCGGCCTGGATCGACTTGTCGGCCTTGGCCGCCTCGAGCACCTCGCCGGAAACCTGCTTCACCAGCTGGTCCGGGGCCTGTTGCGCCATCGCGGCGGCACTGGCCACCACGAGCGTGGCGGCGGACATCCATGTGACAAAACGTTTGCTGAGCATCTGATTCTTCCTTTCTGGAGAGCGAAGCCGATTGGAGCAGGGATCGCTTCCGGAGTTCGCCCTGTTGTCTCTCGACACAGCCTCAACGGCCTGCGCTGTCTGTCGGTTGGCCGCCGCCGTGTTGCTGCATGTGAAGTTGGTTCGTGGGCGTTCAGGGCCTGGGCTGCGACGCCGCCGCTGCGGGCGCCGGCGGCTTGCCGGCATCGTCGGGCGCAGCCGGTGCCTCGTCCTGGTCGTAGCGCTCGTCCTTCGACTCGGGGATCTCGCCGTCGTAGACCAGGCTGCGCCGGCGCTGCAGGTAGGCATCGCGGATGAAGGTGTACTTGTCGAGCGCGATGTCGTCGAGCATGCCGCTCGCGCCCAGCAGCGCCGCGCGGTCGTTGACGAAGCCGAGCCCGGTCACCGCATAGCGCGCCGGGCTGTCGGCAATGAACAATGCCGGCGACACCGAGCGATCGACCGGCAGTGCGAACGAATCGCGCAGCGTCGACGGGCCGAAGAACGGCCACACCACGTACGGCCCGGATCCGATGCCCCAGCGGCCGAACGTCTGGCCCAGGTCCTCGTTGTGGCGGTCCAGGCCCATCTCGGTGGCGACGTCGAAGAAGCCGCCCAACCCGAAGATGGTGTTGGTGGTCACGCGCATCACGTCCTGCATGCCGGAGTCGACCTTGCCCTGCAGCATGTTGTTGAACGCCGACCACAGGTCGGACACGTTGCCGAAGATGTTGCCGATGCCGCGGCGCGTGGGCTGAGGCACGGTGTCGCGGTACGCGGTGGCCACCGGCTTCAGCACCGCGGTGTCCAGCGCGTCGTTGAAGTTGTAGACCTTGCGGTTCCAGCTCTCCCATGGATCGACCCGCTGCACCGGCTTGCCGTCGGGGCCGGGGGCCATCGTCGAGCAACCGGTCATGGCCGCCAGCCACGCCACGGCCAGCGCCGCGAAGGCGGTGCGCAAGCCGTGCAGCTTCACTTCTTCGCTCCGCTGGCGGGGGCCGCGGCGGCCGCGGGCGAGCCCGAATCCGCCGCCTTGCTGTAGAGGAACTGGCTGATCAGGTTCTCGAGCACCACCGCCGACTGCGTCTGCGAGATGACGTCGCCGGCCGCCAGGTTCTTCTCGTCGGCACCGGCCTCCAGGCCGATGTACTGCTCGCCGAGCAGGCCGGAGGTGAGGATCTTGGCCGAGCTGTCCTTCGGGAAGGCGAACTTCTTCTCGAGCTGCAGCGTCACGCGGGCCTGGTAGCTCTTGTCGTCGAAACCGATCGACTCGACGCGGCCCACCACCACGCCGGCGCTCTTGACGGCCGCGCGCGGCTTGAGCCCGCCGATGTTGTCGAACTTGGTGATCACCGGGTAGGTTTCGTCGAAGTTCAGGCTCAGCAGGTTGCCGGCCTTCAGCGCGAGAAACAAGACCGCCGCCGCGCCGATCAGCACGAACAGCCCCACCCACACGTCATGACGAGATTTTTGCATCGTCGCCTCTTTCCTCAGATCGAAAACATCATCGCCGTGAGCACGAAGTCGAGCCCCAGCGTTGCAAGAGAAGCCATCACGACGGTGCGCGTGGTGGCGGCGGAGACGCCTTCGGGCGTCGGCTTGCAGTTGTAGCCCTGCAGCAGCGCGATGAAGGTGACGGTGAAACCGAACACGAGGCTCTTGATGACGCCGTTGCCGACGTCGGCCCACACGTCGACGCCGCCCTGCATCTGCGACCAGAACGAGCCGGCGTCGATGCCGATCAGCGGCACCGCCACCAGCCATCCGCCGACGATGCCGACCGCGCTGAAGACCGCCGCCAGCAGCGGCATCGCGATCACGCCGCCCCAGAAGCGCGGTGCCAGCACGCGCCTGACCGGATCGACCGCCATCATTTCCATCGCCGACAGCTGCTCGCCCGCCTTCATCAGGCCGATCTCGGCGGTGAGCGAGGTGCCCGCGCGGCCGGCGAAGAGCAGCGCCGTCACCACCGGCCCCAGCTCGCGCACCAGCGACAGCGCCACCAGCAGCCCCACCGCCTCGGCCGAGCCGTAGCGCTGCAGCGTGTAGTAGCCCTGCAGCGCCAGCACGAAACCGACGAACAGCCCCGACACCGTGATGATGGACAGCGAGTGGTTGCCGAGGAAGAACACCTGGTCGCTGACCAGGCGCGGCCTGCCGAAGCTCGCGCTGCCGAGGCGGAACAGGCGGAAGAACAGGCGCGCCGCATCGCCGATGTCGGCCAGCTTGCTGCGCACCGAGAAGCCGACGTCGGCCGGGTTGTACCAGCTCATCGTGCCGCTCCCGCGCTGAAGTCTTCTTCCACCGACACCGCCGGGTAGTGGAAGCGCACCGGGCCGTCGGCCTGCGCGTTGACGAACTGCTTGACCAGCGGGTCGTCGCTGGCCCGCATCTCGGCCGGCGTGCCCTGCGCGGCGATCTTGCCGTTGGCGATGAAGACCACGTGGTCGGCGATCAGGAAGGTCTCGTCGACGTCGTGCGAGACGACGATGCTGGTGACGCCGAGCGCGTGGTTCAGGTCCTTGATGAGCGTCGCGGCGACGCTCATCGAGATCGGGTCCAGGCCGGCGAAGGGTTCGTCGTACATGATCAGGTCGGGATCCAGCGCGATCGCCCGGGCCAGCGCGACGCGGCGCGCCATGCCGCCCGACACCTGCGACGGCAGCAGCTCGCGCGCACCGCGCAACCCGACCGCGTTGAGCTTCATCAGCACCAGGTCGCGGATCATCGCCTCGCCGAGGTTGGTGTGCTCGCGCAGCGGGAACGCGACGTTGTCGAACACCGACAGGTCGGTGAACAGCGCGCCGAACTGGAACAGCATGCCCATGCGGCGCCGCGCGGCGTACAGGCCGGCCTCGTCGAGCGTCGCCATGTCGACGCCGTCGAACAGCACCTGGCCCTTCATCGGCTGCAGCTGGCGGCCGATCAGCCGCAGCACCGTGGTCTTGCCGCCGCCCGAGGTGCCCATCAGCGCGAGCACCTTGCCGCGCGGCACGCTGAGGTTGACGTTCTCGAGGATGACCCGGTCGCCGTAGCCGCACGTCACGTCGCGCAACTCGATGAACACAGGCGCGGCGGGCGCCGCGGAGGGGGGGGTCGACATGGATCGGAACCGGCGGCCCGTTGGGGCGACGTCTGATGCGGAGCCCGAATGATAGGGGAAAGCCCGCAGCCCGCGCTTGCCGTCCGTCGCAGGGTTTCACGGACAGGCGGCGACTTCGGGCCGACATCCGGTGCCCTTCTCGCAGGGGGCAACACGGATAATTTGCGCAGAGGACGACCCATGGCCACCACACACTCCAACACAAATTACCGCATGCGATACCCCCAGCGTGACCTCGGTGTGACGTTGATCGAGTTGCTGGTCACGCTGGTTGTCATGGCCATCATGGTCACGATCGCCGCGCCGTCGTTCAGCAGGCTGATCGCGTCGAACCGGCTGACCAGCCAGACCAACGAATTCATCCTCGCGCTGAACCTGGCCCGATCCGAGGCCACGCGCCGCGGGCAGCCGGTGACGCTGCTGGCCACCGCCACCGCCAGTCCGGTGTTCCAGTCCGGCTGGCAGATCTTCACCGACGCGGATGGCGACGGCGCCAAGGGATCGACCGCTGCGGACGGCAACGTGATCCGCGAAAGCGCGGCGGTGACCGGCCAGACCACGATCACGCGCGTGACGCTGAGCGGCTCGACGTACACCACGGCCACCGCCTCCGCCGTTCCCGACCGGTTGTACCTGACGTTCAATGCCCTCGGCGGAAAGTATTCCGGTGCCATCGCCTACTTCAAGGTCTGCGATGCGTCGATCCCGTCGCTGCCGGGCCGCGTCATCCAGGTGTCGATGGTCGGGCGGGCCGCCCTCTATGCCAACAACGTTTCTTGCCCGTGACAAGGACTGGACTGACATGCAGCTGAATCGCAGCCCCCGCAAACGGCGCCAATCGGGCGTCAGCATGATCGAACTGCTGGTCGCGTTCGTGATCTTCTCGTTCGGCATGCTGGGCCTGGCCGGCCTGCAGAGCAGGACGCTCTCGTACAACCAGAGCTCGCTGTTCCGCTCGCAGGCGACGGCGCTGGCGGACGACATCCTCGACCGCATGCGCGTCGACCGCGACAACGCGCTCGCCCTGCGCTGGAACACCGAACTGGCCAGCACGTCGTCGTCGATCACGCCGCTGACCTTCATCTACCAGACGGACCTGAAGGACTGGAAGGAGCAGATCGAGGCCCTGCTGCCGGACGGCAAGGGCCGGATCAGCGTGGCCAACGACCGGTCGGTGACGATCGAGATCGAGTGGCTCGACAACCGCAATGCGGATTCGCCGCGCCAGAGTTTCACCACCGTGAGCCGGCTTTGAAAGGGTTCCCCATGACATTGCAGACTTCCGCGCCGTCGCGGCTGCGCCAGACCGGCTTCTCGCTGGTCGAGATGATGGTGGCCCTCACGCTGGGCCTCGTGCTCACCGGCGTGATGACCTCCATCTACCTGACGAGCAAGAACGCCGTGCGCCGCGTCGACCAACTGAGCACGCTGCAGCAGAACGTGCGCCTGGCCTTCCAGTTCCTGTCGTCGGACGCGCGCATGGTGGGCTACCAGGGCTGCTTCACGAACCGCACGACCGGCTTCACGAACTCGTTGGCCGTCGGCCTGGGCACCAACTTCGCCGTCGGCATCGAGGGCTACAAGTACGCCATCACCGGCTCGGCGCTGACGCTGAGCAGCAGCAACCCGGCCGATATCACCACGGCGGCCTCGTGGGAGAACAACACCACGGGCACCAGCAACACCATTCCCATCACGTCGATCTCCAGCGTCGGCCTGACGCCCGGCAGCGACGTGCTCGTGATCCGGACCATCTCCGGCCCGCCGATCCGCCTGACGGCGGCGGCCGTGGGCTCGGCCACGACGCTGAGCATCGAGAACAACGGCACGGCGGGCAAGTGCCGCGACGGCACGACCGACAAGGTGTCGGGCCTGTGCGCCCGAAGCTATGCGCTGATCGCCAACTGCTCGGCGGCCCAGGCATTCCAGGTGTCGGCCGCCGGCACCACCCTCGGGGTCAGCGGTGGCCTGAGCGCCAGCAACGTCTATCCGCAGGCCTCGTCCGAGGTGTTTCCGCTGCAGACCGTCGTCTACTACGTCAAGCGCTCGGTCAGCGGCAACACCACGTCGCTCTACCGGCGCACCTTCGACGGCGATTCGACAGGCACGGATGCAGGGGTCGAACAGGAGCTGATCGAAGGCGTCGAGAACCTCCAGGTGCGCTTCGGCCTCGACACCACCGCCGAACCCGACGGCGTCATCGATGGCAACTACGTGGCCGCCAGTGCGGTCGGCGACTGGTCGCGCGTGATCGCGGTGCGCATGAGCCTGCTGACGCACGGCCCAGCCGCTGCGGAAGCCGACGTCACGCTGCCGACCACCGGCAAGGTGTCCGACGTGACCGTCACCTACCCGACCACCGGGACCCGCTTCGACCGCCGCGTGTTCAGCACCACGGTCGCCGTCCGCAACAAGATCACATACGCGTCGCCATGAAACTCAAGCACGTGAAGGCCGCCCGTCCCCAGCAGGGCGCGATCCTGATCATCATGATGGTGATGCTGGTCCTGATCACGCTGATCACGGTGTCGAGCCTGCGCTCGACGGCGATGGACGAGCGCATGGCCGGCAATGCGCGCGACCGCAACAAGGCCCTGCAGGCCGCCGAAGCGGCGGTTCGCGCCTGCCTGCTGCAGGTGACCTCATCGCCCGCCACCTACCCCACTGCCAAGATCCTGACGCCGACCGCGCCGCCGACGGCGGCCAACTGGGACACCGAAGCGACGTGGACGGCCAACGGCGTCGACGTGACGATGACCGGTGCCGGCCTGGCGTCCAACCCACGCTGCCTGGTCGAGAACATCGGCGGAGGCACCAGCTTCAGGGTCACCGCACGCGCGGTCGGCGGCTCGGACCTCAGCGTCGTGATGCTGCAAGCCACCTATTCGACGGACTGAGCGCAAGCCCGGTCGCCCCAACGGAGAACGATGATGAAAACCCCCTCCCGCCACTGGATGCAGCCGAAGCGCGTCGTCGCCGCGGTGATCCTGGAAGTGCTGCTGGCACACGCCGTGTTCCCCGCCTATGCCACGGTGTCGCAGAACCCCGGCATCTACGTCGCGCCGCCCTTGCCCAACGTGATGTACACGCTGGACGATTCGGGCTCGATGACCTCGGATGCCATCCCGGACTTCGTCCGCTGCACCGCCGGCATGCCGAACAGCTCGTCGCTGACCGACAGCAGCAACTGCGGCACCCGCAACGAGGCCGGCAACGGATCCCAACTGCCTTCCATGTGGAAGAACGGTTCGGGCTACCTGTCCACCACCTACTACCGCAGCGACAATGCCATCGCGCGCTACATGCGCTCGTCGTCCGGCAACCCGCTCTACTACAACCCGAAGGTCGCCTACCTGCCCTGGCCCGACGCATCCGACGACACCAAGCGGATGACGAAGGCCAACGTCAAGGCGGTGAACATCGACTCCCTCGATCCGACCCAGACCGGCCGCCAGCTCGACCTCACCGTGCAGCAGGGCAACGTCGGATCGACCAGCCAGAACGACAGCTATTGGCTCGCGACCTACTACGTCTACACCGACGACGCAGCCAATCCGCTGCCTGCGGCCAACCCGAACACGACCCTCAACATGGAGTCGAAGTTCGTCAAGTACGAAGTGAAGCCCGGCGTCACTGCGTACCCGCGCGATGCCGCGCGAACCGATTGCAGCGGTGCCGTCGGTGCGACGGGTTGCACCTATGCCGAAGAGCTGCAGAACTTCGCCAACTGGCTGCAGTACTACCGCAGCCGCATGCTGATGGCCAAGGGCGGCGTGTCGGCAGCGTTCGCGCTGCAGGGCACGAACCTGCGCGTCGGCTTCACGACCATCAACAGGAACAGCTCGAACCCGCGCCGGGCAGTCGCCCAGTTCAGCGGCACCAACCGCAGCGGGTTCTACGGCGAGCTGTACAAGATCGGCAACAACGGCAGCACGCCGTTGCGCGAGGCGATGGACAACGTTGGCAAGTATTTCGAGGGCACGGCAACCACGAGCCCGTGGGCCGAGGACACTGCCACGCTGGCGGGAAGCGCGGACTCATGCCGCCGCTCCTTCCACATCATGAGCACCGACGGCTTCTGGAACGGCGACGACGCCAGTTCCCCCGCCAACAACAACAACGACAACTTCACCGGGTCGACACCGGTGCCGTACGGCGGAACGGTCGGCTACACCTACACCGACACCGGCACCGCGGGAACGCTGGCGGGCCGCTTCTCGGTCAGCCCGTTCAACGACAACAACGCGGCCAACACCAACACGCTCGCCGACGTCGCCGCCTACTATTGGAAGACCGACCTGCAAACCGGCGTCGACAACCGGATCTCGGCCTCGACGCGAGACCCGGCGTTCTGGCAGCACCTGACCACCTTCACGGTCGGCCTGGGCATCACCGGCACCGGCAAGGTCCGTCCGAAGACGGCCGCGACCGAGACCAATGCGCTCGGGCAGTACATCGTGCCGCTGACCACCTCCTCGGCGTCGGCCTACTACCCGTACCGTGGCCAGACCTGGCTGTCGTCGCAGGGCCTGCGCGACCTGCTGGTCAAGGACAAGGTGGAGATGATCTGGACGCAAGCGACCGCCGATTCCGCCGCAACCGGTGACGACCTGATCCACGCATCGATCAACGGCCACGGGCGCTACTTCTCGGCCACCAACCCGACCGAGTTGTCGACCGGCATCGCTTCGGCGCTGAGCGAGGCCGTCAACCAGCCGCAGGCCACCGCCAACCTCGAAACCAGCACCGGCTCGGCGGCCGCGGGCACCCAGGTGTTCCAGGCGATCTACAACCCCTATGGCTGGTCGGGCCGCGTGTACTCGTTCTCGCTGGCCGCCGACGGCACGGTGAACACCGACCCGACAAAGGCGAACTGGGAGGTGTCCAAGGCCATGCCGACCCCGGCCAACCGCAACATCTTCACCTGGAATCCGCTCGCGGTGCCGAAGACGGCCGCGCCGTTCACCTGGGCCGGGCTCAACGGCACCCAGCGCAGCGCGCTGAACAACGACCAGACCCTGCTGGACTGGCTGCGCGGCAGCGATGCCAAGGAGGCGCAGAACGGCGGCTCGCTGCGCGACCGCGTGCGCGACACCGCCACGGCAGGCGTGCTGGGCGACATCGTCGGCGGCAGCCCGATCAAGGGCCCCGACGACGGTGGCGGCTACCAGCGCATGAAGGCCGGCACGCCGGGCCAGGACAGCTACGCGGCGTTCCGCTCGACCTCGTCGACGGCGCTGGACAACATGCGCGCGACGCTGTTCTTCGGTGCCAATGACGGCATGCTGCACGCTGTCAGTACAGCCGACGGCGCCGAACGCTTCGCCTTCGTCCCCAACTCCGTCTTCACCGTGCCCCGCACGCTGTACTCGGGCACCGTGCAGACGGTGCAGAAGTTGAAGGCCCTGACCGACCCGTCCTACACCCACTTGTTCACCGTCAACGGCCCGCCGCAGCTGGCAGACGCCTACTTCTCGACGGCCTGGAAAACGGTGCTGGTGGGCTCCACCGGCGCCGGCGCGCGCTCGGTGTTCGGGGTGGACGTCACCAACCCGGCCGTCGGTACCGGCGGCTTCGGTGCCAGCAACGTCCTGTGGGAGTTCTCCGGCGACGACAGCACCAACACGAGCGCCGGCTACATGGGCAGCGTGATCGCCTATCCGCACGTGGCGCAGATGCGCGACGGCACCTGGGTCGCGATGTTCGGCAACGGCTACGACAGCACCAACGGGCAGGCCACGCTGTTCCTGCTGAACCTGCAGACCGGCGCGATCGTGTGGCAGCAGCCGGTCGGCACCGCCAACACCGGCAACGGCCTCAGCCAGCCGAACTTCGTGCTGAACGCGAACCGCGAAGTCACGGCGATCTACGCCGGCGACCTGAAGGGCAACCTGTGGAAGTTCGACGTGGACGACGCAGTCCGCACCAACTGGAAGGTGGCGTTCAGCGGCCAGCCGCTGTTCGCGGGCAGCGCCAACCAACCGATCACGGTGATGCCGGAGATCAGCTTCCACACGAGCGCCGGCGGCCAACTGATCACGTTCGGCACCGGCAAGCTCTACGAGACGGAAGACACGGCCACCAGCGTGGCGACGAACGTGAACCTGAACACCCAGGCCATCTACGGCATCTGGGACAAGCCGGGGGCGACCGCCGGCATCAGCGGCAACTCGACGCTGGTGGCGCAGACCGTGGCAGCGACCAGCTTCACCGGATTCCAGGGCACCAGCTCGAACACGGTCGACTGGGCCACCAAGCGCGGCTGGTACATCAACCTGACGGCGGCAACCGGTGAACGCGTCAACGTGAATCCGCAACAGCAGGGCCGCGTGCTGTTCGTGGTGGCGAACACGCCGTCGACCCAGCCTTGCAGCGCCGGTGGTACGGCGCGCATCTTCACGCTGGACCCGATCACCGGCCAGGCACCCACCTTCAGCGTGTTCGATGCCAACCGCGACAGCTCGATCAACAGCTCGGATGCCGGCGCCAACGTGCGCCAGGTCGCCGGCGGCATCCTGTCGCTGCCGAAGATCCTTGGCAAGCAGGGCAGCACCGGCGTCACGCTCGAAGCTGCCACCAGCCGGGGCCAGACGGGCGCCAACCTGGGCGGTGTCGAGGCCAACAAGACGGTGCCTTGCACCGGCGGCGGCACCGGCACGCTCGTGGCCGGCGTGTCGGACACGAGCACGACCAGCGAGAGCGTCAAGACCTGCGACGGGAAGGCCCGCGTGACCTGGCGCCAGATCCGATGAGCCACCCCATCGACCGAACCGAGACTTCAGGGACTTCCATGATGCACCCCACGATGCACCGCTATCGAACCAGCGCCGCCGGCTTCACCTTGATGGAGCTGATGATCACGGTGGCGATCGTCGGCATCCTTGCCGCCATCGCCTACCCGGCCTACACCGAACAGATCGCCCGCAGCCGGCGGGCCGACGCCAAGGCGGCCCTGATGGACGCGGCGCAGTGGATGGAACGGCAGTACACGGTCAGCAGCAGCTATGCGGCCGTCACCGACTCGTCCCTGCCGGCGCTGAAGTCGCCTCTGTCGAACTACTACACGTTGTCGCTCGGCACGGCTGCCGCCGCCTCGGCACCGTCGGCCTCGGCCTACTGGCTGCGCGTGGTGCCCCGCGGCGCAATGGCGAACGACCGGTGCGGCAACATGTCGCTCGACAGCAAGGGCGTGGCAACCGTGTCCGGCACGCCGGGCCTGGACGGCTGCTGGAACCGGTAGTCGACAGCCAGAAGAAAGCATGAAGGGCGGCAGCGTTTCGGCGCTGCCGCCCTTTTTTGCCTTCGGGCCACGGCCGCCGCGGATCAGCGCGGCAGGTCGCTCGCGCCCATCAGGAATTCGTCCACCGCCCGCGCAGCCTGGCGCCCTTCACGGATGGCCCAGACCACCAGCGACTGCCCACGCCGCACGTCGCCGGCGGCGAACACCTTGTCGACGTTGGTCGCGTAACCACCTGTGAACTCGGTGCTGGCGCGCGCGTTGCCGCGCGCATCCTTGTCGACGCCGAACGCATCGAGCACGCTGGCCACCGGGCTGACGAAGCCCATCGCCAGCAGCACCAGGTCGGCCGGCAGCGTCTGCTCGCTGCCCGCCACCTCGGTCATCTTGCCGCCCTGCCACTCGACGCGCACCGCCTTCAGCGCCTTCAGCTTGCCCTTGTCCTTGCCCTCGCCGCCGATGAACTCCTTGGTGGCGATCGCGAACTCGCGCTCGCAGCCTTCTTCGTGGCTGGAGCTGGTGCGCAGCTTGATCGGCCAGTAGGGCCAGACCAGCGGCTTGTTCTCTTCGACCGGCGGCATCGGCATCAGCTCGAACTGCGTGACGCTCTTCGCGCCGTGGCGGTTGCTAGTGCCCACGCAATCGCTGCCGGTGTCGCCGCCGCCGATCACGATCACGTGCTTGCCATCGGCGCGCAACTGGCTCTTCAGCTTGTCGCCGGCGTTGATCTTGTTCTGCTGCGGCAGGAACTCCATTGCGAAGTGCACGCCGTCCAGGTCGCGCCCCGGCACCGGCAGGTCGCGCGACTGTTCGGCGCCACCGGCCAGCACGACGGCGTCGAACTGCGCCTTCAGCTCGTCGGGCGTGATGCTTTCCTTGGCCCAGTTGGTGACCTTGCTGCCTTCGGGCAGCTTGCCGACGATCACGCCGGTGCGGAACTGCACACCCTCGGCCTGCATCTGCTCGACGCGGCGATCGATGTGCGACTTCTCCATCTTGAAGTCGGGGATGCCGTAGCGCAGCAGGCCGCCGATGCGGTCGTTCTTCTCGAACACCGTCACGTCGTGGCCGGCACGCGCCAGCTGCTGCGCGGCCGCCAGGCCCGCCGGCCCGGAGCCGACCACCGCCACCTTCTTGCCAGTCTTCGCCTTCGGCACGCGCGGCTGCACCCAGCCCTCGGCCCAGGCGCGGTCGATGATCGCGTGCTCGATGCTCTTGATGCCGACCGCGTCGTCGTTGACGTTCAGCGTGCAGGCCGCCTCGCAGGGCGCGGGGCAGATGCGGCCGGTGAACTCGGGGAAGTTGTTCGTCGAGTGCAGCACCTCGATGGCATTGCGCCAGTCGTTGCGGTACACCAGGTCGTTGAAGTCCGGGATGATGTTGTTGACCGGGCAGCCGCTGTTGCAGAACGGCGTGCCGCAGTCCATGCAGCGCGCGCTCTGGATCTTCGCATCATCGGTCTTCAGGCCGATCACGAACTCGTTGTAGTTCTTCAGGCGCGCCTGCACGGGCGCGTAGCCCTCTTCCAGGCGCTCGTACTCCATGAAGCCGGTGACTTTTCCCATGATCTCTTGCTACTCCGGACGGTTGGGCTGGGGCCTGCTCAGGCCTTGGTGCGGCTCTTGGCGCCGCTCTTCTCGGGGGCGCTCTTCTCAGGCGATTTCGCCTTCGCGATCGTGTCGTCGGCCTGCTTCGCGGCATTGATCTCGCCGAGCGCGCGCTTGTACTCGCTCGGGAACACTTTCACGAAGCGGCCGCGCGATTCGGCCCAGGTGTCGAGGATCTCTCGCGCGCGCAGGCTGCCGGTCCAGCGGTGGTGGTCGTCCAGCAGCTTGCGCAGGATCGCCTCGTCGGTCTGGCCCAGGTGCCACACCGCCTTGTCGACCGTGGCCTCCTGCTCGGCCGCGCCCAGCACCTTGTCGAGCTGCACCATCGCGGTGTTGCAGCGCTTGGCGAACTGGCCGTCCTCGTCGAACACGTAGGCCACGCCGCCGCTCATGCCGGCCGCGAAGTTGCGCCCGGTCCTGCCGAGCACCGCCACCGTGCCGCCGGTCATGTACTCGCAGCCGTGGTCGCCGGTGCCTTCGACCACCGCGGTCGCACCCGACAGCCGCACCGCGAAGCGCTCGCCGGCGACGCCGCGGAAGAAGGCCTCGCCGCTGGTCGCGCCATACAGCACGGTGTTGCCGACGATGATGTTGCGCGTCGCGTCGCCGCGGAAGTCGATGCTCGGGCGCACCACGACGCGGCCACCGGACAGGCCCTTGCCGGTGTAGTCGTTCGCATCGCCGATCAGGTACAGCGTGATGCCCTTGGCCAGGAAGGCGCCGAAGCTCTGGCCGCCGGTGCCTTCCATCTGCATGAAGATGGTGTGGTCGGGCAGGCCCTCGGGATGGCGGCGCACCAGCTCGCCGGACAGCATCGCGCCGACCGTGCGGTTGACGTTGCGCGTCTCTTCCATGAACTGCACCTTCTCGCCGCGCTCGAGCGCGGGCATGCACTTCTGGATCAGCTTGACGTCGAGCGCGCGGGCCAGGCCGTGGTCCTGCTCCTCGACCTGGCGGCGCGCCACGTCGGCCGGCGCGGAAGGCAGGTGGAAGATGCGCGAGAAATCCAGCCCCTGCGCCTTCCAGTGCGAGATGCCCTTGCGAGTGTCGAGCAGGTCGGCCCGGCCGATCAGGTCGTCGAACTTGCGGATGCCCAGCTGGGCCATGATCTGGCGCGCTTCCTCGGCGATGAAGAAGAAGAAGTTCACCACGTGCTCGGGCCGGCCCTGGAATTTCTTGCGCAGCACCGGGTCCTGCGTGGCCACGCCCACCGGGCAGGTGTTCAGGTGGCACTTGCGCATCATGATGCAGCCCTCGACCACCAGCGGCGCGGTCGCGAAGCCGAACTCGTCGGCGCCCAGCAGCGCGCCGATGACGACGTCGCGCCCGGTCTTCATCTGGCCGTCGGCCTGCACGCGCACGCGGCCCCGCAGGCGGTTCAGCACCAGCGTCTGCTGCGTCTCGGCCAAGCCGAGCTCCCACGGCGTGCCGGCGTGCTTGATCGAGCTCCACGGCGAAGCGCCGGTGCCGCCGTCGTGGCCGGCGATCACGATGTGGTCGGCCTTGGCCTTGGCCACGCCGGTGGCGATGGTGCCGACGCCGACCTCGGACACCAGCTTCACGCTGATGGCCGCGCGCTGGTTCGCGTTCTTCAGGTCGTGGATCAGCTGCGCCAGGTCTTCGATCGAATAGATGTCGTGGTGCGGCGGCGGCGAGATCAGCCCGACGCCCGGCACCGAGTAGCGCAGGAAGCCGATGTAGTCGGTGACCTTGCCGCCCGGCAACTGGCCGCCCTCGCCCGGCTTGGCGCCCTGCGCCATCTTGATCTGGATCTGGTCGGCCGACGACAGGTACTCGGCCGTGACGCCGAAGCGGCCCGACGCCACCTGCTTGATCTTCGAGCGCAGCGAGTCGCCTTCCTGCAGCTCGTAGTCGGCCTCGATGACCTTGTTGGCGATCACGTCGCTGACCTTGGTGCCGGCGCTGATGCGGATGCCCTTCAACTCGTTGCGGTAGCGCGCCGGGTCTTCGCCGCCCTCGCCGGTGTTGGACTTGCCGCCGATGCGGTTCATCGCGACGGCCAGCGTCGCATGCGCCTCGGTGGAGATCGAGCCGAGCGACATCGCGCCGGTCGCGAAGCGCTTGACGATCTCGGCCGCGGGCTCGACCTCGTCGAGCGGGATCGCCTTGGCCGGGTCGACCTTGAACTCGAACAGCCCGCGCAGCGTCATGTGGCGCCGCGACTGGTCGTTCACCAGCTGCGCATATTCCTTGTAGGTGTCGAACTTGTTGGCGCGCGCGCTGTGCTGCAGCTTGGCGATCACGTCCGGCGTCCACATGTGCTCTTCGCCACGCACGCGCCAGGCGTACTCGCCGCCGGCATCCAGCATGCCGGCCAGCACCGGGTCGTCGCCGAAGGCGGCACGGTGCATGCGGATCGCCTCTTCGGCGACCTCGAACACGCCGATGCCGCCGACCTGGCTGGCGGTGCCGCGGAAGTACTTGTCGATCAGCTGCTTGTCCAGGCCGATGGCCTCGAAGATCTGCGCGCCGCAATAGGACATGTAGGTCGAGATGCCCATCTTGGACATGATCTTCGACAAGCCCTTGCCGATCGCCTTGACGTAGTTGTAGATCGCCTTGTCGGCCGACAGCTCGCCCGGCAGTTCCTTGTGCAGGCCGAGCAGCGTCTCCATCGCGAGGTACGGGTGCACCGCCTCGGCGCCATAGCCGGCCAGCACCGCGAAGTGGTGCACCTCGCGCGCCGAGCCGGTCTCGACCACCAGGCCGGCGGTGGTGCGCAGGCCCTCGCGCACCAGGTGCTGGTGGATGGCCGACAGCGCCAGCAAGGCGGGAATCGCGACGTTGTCGCGGTCCATCGCGCGGTCGCTGATGATCAGGATGTTGTGGCCGCTCTTGAGCGCGTCGACGCTTTCGGCGCACAGCGACGCGAGCTTGGCCTCGACGCCTTCATCGCCCCAGCCGAGCGGGTAGGTGATGTCGATCACGTGGCTCTTGAACTTGCCGTGCGTGTGCTTCTCGATCTCGCGCAGGCGTTCCATGTCGGCGAAGTCGAGGATGGGCTGCGACACCTCCAGGCGCATCGGCGGGTTGACCGCGTTGATGTCCAGCAGGTTGGGCTTCGGGCCGATGAAGGACACCAGCGACATCACGACCGCCTCGCGGATCGGGTCGATCGGCGGATTGGTGACCTGGGCGAACAGCTGCTTGAAGTAGTTGTACAGCGGCTTGTTCTTGTCCGACAGCACCGCCAGCGGCGAATCGTTGCCCATCGAGCCGGTGCCTTCCTCGCCCGCCTGGGCCATCGGGCTCAGCAGGAACTTGATGTCTTCCTGCGTGTAGCCGAAGGCCTGCTGGCGGTCGAGCAGCGATTCGCTGAACGCGCGCGGTTCGCCGGTCAGCTCGATCGAGTCGAGGCGGATGCGCACGTTCTCGATCCACTGGCGGTAGGGCTTGGCGAGCGCGAACTGGTTCTTCAGTTCCTCGTCGTCGATGATGCGGCCCTGGTCGAAGTCGATCAGGAACATCTTGCCCGGCTGCAGGCGCCACTTCTTGATGATCTTGTTCTCCGGGATCATCGGCAGCACGCCGGATTCGGAGGCCATCACGACCAGGTCGTCGTCGGTGACGATGTAGCGCGAAGGGCGCAGGCCGTTGCGGTCGAGCGTGGCTCCGATCTGGCGGCCGTCGGTGAACACCATCGAGGCCGGGCCGTCCCACGGCTCCATCATCGCGGCGTGGTACTCGTAGAACGCGCGGCGGCGCTCGTCCATCGTCGCGTGCTGTTCCCAGGCCTCGGGGATCATCATCATCGCGGCGTGCGCGAGCGAGTAGCCGCTCATCGTCAGCAGTTCGAGCGCGTTGTCGAAGGTGGCGGTGTCGGACTGGCCTTCGAAGGTGATCGGGTACAGCTTGTTCAGGTCTTCGCCGAGCACTGGCGACTTCATCACGCCTTCGCGCGCGCGCATCCAGTTGAAGTTGCCCTTGACGGTGTTGATCTCGCCGTTGTGCGCCACCATCCGGTACGGGTGGGCCAGCGGCCACTCGGGGAAGGTGTTGGTGGAGAAGCGCTGGTGCACCAGGGCCAGCGCCGAGGTGACGCGCGGATCCTGCAGGTCCTTGTAGTACTTGCCGACCTGGTCGGCCAGCAGCAGGCCCTTGTAGATGATGGTGCGGCAGCTCATGCTGGGCACGTAGTACTCGCGGCTGTGCGTCAGCTTCAGGCGCTGGATCGCGCTGGACGCGGTCTTGCGGATCACGTAGAGCTTGCGCTCCAGCGCGTCCGGCACGATCACGTCAGGGCCGCGGCCGATGAAGACCTGGCGGATGATCGGCTCCTTGGCGCGCACGGTCGGCGACATCGGCATCTCGGCATCGACCGGCACCTCGCGCCAGCCCAGCAGCACCTGGCCTTCGGCCTTGACCGCGCGTTCAACCTCCTGCTCGCAGGCCAGGCGCGACGCATGCTCCTTGGGCATGAAGATCATGCCGACGCCGTACTCGCCGGGCGGCGGCAGCTCGACACCCTTGGCCGCCATCTCGGCCCGGTAGAACTCGTCGGGGATCTGGATCAGGATGCCGGCGCCGTCGCCCATCAGCTTGTCGGCACCGACGGCGCCGCGGTGGTCGAGGTTCTCCAGGATCTTCAGGCCCTGCTCGACGATGCTGTGCGCCTTGTGGCCGCGGATGTGGGCGACGAAGCCGACGCCGCAGGCATCGTGCTCGTGCGCCGGGCTGTACAGGCCGTGCTCGGCCGATTGCTGCAGTTCAGCGGGAGAAGCCCCACCGTGGTCGGCCTGGGTTGTCATGGCGCACTCCGTCAGAAGACTTGGAAACCTGGGATCGGCCCGAAGAATACTGCAGCGCAGCAAGGGCTTCAATCAAAATAAATGGGGTCAGGCACCATATTTTGAAGGGTGCTGGTGTCGCGCAAATTAAATAGGGACAGATCAAACGCGATGCTTCGGCGGGCGGCCGCGCGGCTTGGCGGCCAAGCGGCGGTCCGTGGTCGATGACAAGTGGGCGACGAACGCCGCCGATCCAAGCGGCCATCCCTGTGCAAGCGCACGCTGGAACCGCTCGGCTTCGTTGGAGGAGGTGCCTTGTTCAAACCATGCGCGGTATTTCATCTCCCGGTCGAAAGGCGTGTTGCCCAATGCCCAATAGAGAGAGTGGTCGCTCACAACTGGATCGGTGAGCCGTCCAAGATGGTGCGCGGCGCTGGAGCTGTCGCGCGGCGGCTGCGCCGCCTCGACGTAGCGCATCGCCGCAAGCAAGTGCTGTTCCGCTTCGATCGGCACGGCGCGGAAACGGCCATCCCACAGGCTGCCGGAGCGTGCGTGCCGGCGGTTGAACATCAGGCCGTAGCGCCGGCCGAGCGACTGCATCATCCGGCTCAATGCATCGGTGGCATCCGGTGTTGCCAGCAGCTGGACTTCCCCGGTCGCGAGGCCATAGGCGTGGATCGCGACGCCATGGGCCTTGGCCGACTCGGCCAGCAGCGACAGGAAACGGGCCCGGTCGGCATCGTCCACGAACACCGGCTGGCCGTTGTGGCCGCGCAGCAACACGAGATGGGGATGGCCCGGGATGCACAGGCGGGCGAGGCGCGCCATCGGGTCAATCGAAGAGCCGGCGGCCCGTCAGGCGCTGGTGCTCGCGCAGCGCATAGCGGTCGGTCATGCCGGCGATGTAGTCGGCCAGCTGGCGCAGCGTGGCGGGCGCCCCAGCGTCGTCCGGCACCCACTCGGCTGGCCGCTGGCGGTAGATGTCGAACAGCTCCTGCACCACCTGCTTCGCACGGTCGGTGGTGGCGACGACCTGCGGATGGCGGTAGAGGTTGTGGCGCAGGAAGCGCTTCAGCCCGGCGCTGTCGGCCACCATCTGCGGGTTGAAGCAGATCAGCGGCGGTGCGGCCCGGACCTCGTCCGCACTGGTGGGGCGGTGTGCGCCGATCGCCGCCTGGCTGGCATCGAGCACGTCGTAGACCTGGGCCGACAGCATGCGGCGGATGCTCTCGAACAGCAGGCGACGCCCCTTCAGTCCGGGGTGCTCGGCCAGCGCCTCGGACTTGTAGCGCGCGAACAAGGGCACCTCGTCCAGCTGTGCAAGGCTCAACAACCCGGAGCGCACGCCGTCGTCGACGTCATGCGCGTTGTAGGCGATCTCGTCGGCGAGGTTGCACAGCTGTGCCTCCAGGCTCGGCCGCTGGCGTGACAGGAAGCGGTGCGCGACACCACCCGGCTCGCGTGCCTCGAGCTGTTGCGCAGCCTCGCGCGAACAGTGCTTCAGGATGCCCTCGCGTGTTTCGAGCGTGAGGTTCAGGCCGTCGAACGCCGGGTAGCGCTCTTCGAGGCTGTCGACGACACGCAGGCTTTGCAGGTTGTGCTCGAAGCCCCCGCTCGCCGGATCGGCCGCGCGCAGGCAGTCGTCCAGGGCATCCTGGCCGGCATGGCCGAACGGCGTGTGACCGAGGTCGTGCGCCAGCGCGATCGCCTCCACCAGGTCCTCGTTGAGGCCGAGGCTGCGGGCGATCGAACGCCCCAGTTGGGCCACCTCGAGCGAATGCGTGAGCCGCGTGCGGAACAGGTCGCCTTCGTGGTTCAGGAACACCTGCGTCTTGTAGACCAGCCGGCGGAAGGCCGTGCTGTGCACGATGCGGTCGCGGTCGCGCTGGTATTCGCTGCGGGTCGGCGCGGCCGGTTCGGCCAAGCGGCGCCCGCGCGATCGGCGCGGGTCGCAGGCGTAGGGCTTCAGACCCGGCGGCGGCGACGCGTCAGCCACCATGCTCAGACCGTGTTCGCCGCCAGCACCTCGCGCACCAGGTCGTCGGGTGCCGATCGCAGCGCGGCGCGGCCGGGGGCCTCGATGACGACGAAGCGGATCTCGCCCGCCTCGGATTTCTTGTCGACACGCATCAGCTCGAGATAGCGCTCCGCGCCCAGCTGCGGGCCGCGCACCGGCAGCCCTGCCCGCTCGACGAGGCGTGCAATGCGCTGCGCGTAAGCACCGTCGATCAGGCCCAGGCGCTGCGACAGGTCGGCCGCCATCACCATGCCGCAACCGACAGCCTCGCCATGCAACCAGGTGCCGAAGCCCAGACCGGCCTCGATCGCGTGGCCGAAGGTGTGGCCGAAGTTCAGGATGGCGCGCAGGCCCGCCTCGCGTTCGTCCTGCCCGACGACCCACGCCTTGATCTCGCACGAACGCTTGACGGCGTAGGCCAGTGCCTGCTTGTCGCGCGCGCGCAGGGCATCGAGGTTCGCATCGATCCAGTCCAGGAAGGCGTCGTCGGCGATCGGGCCGTACTTGATGACCTCGGCCAGCCCGGCGGAAATCTCCCGATCGGGCAGCGTGTCCAGCGTGTCCAGGTCGGCGATCACGCGCAAGGGCTGGTAGAACGCGCCGATCATGTTCTTGCCGAGCGGGTGGTTGATGGCGGTCTTGCCGCCCACCGACGAGTCGACCTGCGCCAACAAGGTGGTCGGCACCTGGACGAAGGGCACGCCGCGCATGTAGCAGGCCGCGGCAAAGCCGGTGACATCGCCGATCACGCCGCCGCCGAGCGCGTACAGCACGGTCTTGCGGTCGGCTCCTGCGCGCAACAGCGTGCCGAAGATGCGCTCCAGCGAAGCCCAGTCCTTGTGGATCTCGCCGTCGGGGAGTTCGACGACCAGGCACTGGGCCACCGCGGAACGCAGTAGCGCCTGCAGTCGCTGCGCGTACAAGGGGGCGACCGTCGGATTGGTCACGATGACCGCCGTGTGCCCGTGCGGCACGCCATCGAGCGCCGTCCGATCGGCGAGCAGGCCGGCCCCAATGCGGATCTGGTAGCTGCGCTCCCCCAGCTCGATCGTCACGTCTTCATGCCGCGAATTCATGGCCGGCAGTTTAGCGCGGCGACCTGGCGTGCTCAGTGGGGAGGCGAAGGCTCGCTTCCCGCATCGTCAGTCAGCACGAGGATGCCTGCGAGTTGCAGTTGGGCCAGCACCATGTTCACCAGGGTGTGCACTGTCGGCCGGCCCGTGTCGATGACGAAATGGGCCGTCTCGCGATAGAGAGGGTCGCGCTGCTGGTACAGCTCGCGCAGGCGGGCCAGCGGGTCTGCCACCTGGAGGAGTGGCCGCTGGGTGTCGTGGCGCAGGCGCCGGTACAGCTCTTCCGGCGTGGAGCGCAGGTAGACGACATCGCAGCGCCCATGCAGCCGGGTTCGATTCTCCGCCCGCAGGACCGCGCCGCCACCGGTCGCGATCACCATGGGGCCGGCGTGCGACAACTCGTCGATGACCTCGGCTTCGAGGTCGCGAAAACGGGACTCGCCCTCGCGTTCGAAGAAGCTGCGGATCGGTTCACCGATCCGGGCTTCGATCACGGCATCACTGTCGATGAACCGGCGCTGCGTTCGCTTCGCGATCTGCCGGCCGGCGGTGGACTTGCCGCCCCCGGGCATGCCGATCAATGCCAGTGGCCTGGACGTCGGGCCGGGGGACACCGATGTATCGATTCGGAGCCGACCCGCTCAGGGCTCCTCGAACGGGCTGGAAACCGAGACCGTGACAGTCCGGTTCAACTTGTCCTTCACAACCACCAGCCCCGGGTCCATGCACTTTCCGATGAGCGTGATGGTGAAACTGCCGCCTGCAGAATCGACCTTGGTCTTGTTCAACACGAGCCCGGTCGGGAAGGTGTTGTTGATGTAGTAAGGCGCTGTTCCGCCATACACGAATACTTCGGTCGTCAAATCGGTGGTGCAGGTTCCTTTCAGATTCTTCACCGTGATTTCCGCCGGCTGAACATTGAAGGCAGCGGGCRCACCCGCTTCGTTGTCTTCGCTTCCTCCGCCGCCACACGAGGCGAGCGCGGCAACAGAGATCAAGGCCAGAGCAACGCGGTTCAGCAAAGGCAATTTCATATCGAGCACCTGAATATCCTGGTTGGCGAAGACGGGCGGGCTGCGGGTCGCCCCCTCCCGTGATTGCAGACTATTTTTACCGAACCGCAGACCGGTCGCTGACCACCTTCGGCGTGATGAAGATCAGCAGTTCGGTCTTCTTCGACGACCTCGTCTTCACCTTGAACAGGTTGCCCAGRAACGGAATGTCGCCGAGGTACGGCACCTTCGTCACGGTGTCCTGATCGTCCTGCGTGAAGATACCGCCGATCACGACCGTGCCGCCATTTTCGACCAGCACCTGCGTGCGCACGTGCTTGGTGTCGATGGCCAGGCCCTGGGCCGTGACCTGCCCGACGCTGTCCTTGGTGACGTCCAGGTCGAGGATGACGTTGCCTTCCGGCGTGATCTGCGGCGTCACCTCGAGCTTCAGGTTGGCCTTGCGGAACTGGATGGCCGTTGCGCCGCTGGACGTTGCCGATTGGTACGGCAATTCCGTGCCCTGCTCGATCAAGGCCTTCACCTGGTCGGCGGTGATGACCCGCGGGCTGGACAGGATCTTGCCCTTGTTCTCGGCTTCCAGCGCCGACAGTTCAAGGTTCAGGAAGCGGTTGGCGCCGACGCCGAACAAGGACAGCGCGAAGGTGGCGGCGCCGTAGTCGTTCTGGCCGACCGCCGGCAGGTTGACGAAGTTGGTGTTGCTGTAGGTCAGCGCGGTGCCGGACTGGCCTGTCTGCGCGCCGATCGCGTTGTAGTTGCCGCCGATCCCGACACGGGTGTTGCCGCCCACGTTGAAGCCCGCCACGCCGCCGTTCAGGCCGCGCGTGTCCGCGTAGCCGAGCTTGGCACCCAGCGAGCGGCCGAACGAGTCATTCGCTTCGACAATGCGCGCCTCGATCAGCACCTGGCGAACCGGCACGTCGATCTTGGCGATCATCGCCTGGATCTCCTCCAGCTTCGACGGGATGTCGCTGACGAAGAGCTGGTTGGTTCGGGTCTCGAAGATCACGCTGCCCCGGTTGGTCAGGATGCGCGAGGTTTGCCCCGCCGTTCCGCCGCCGCCGGCACTCGTCTGGCCCGTCAGGCCCTTGGCGACCTCTTCGGCCTTGGTGTAGTTCAGCTGGAACGACTGCGTGCGCACCGGCTCCAGGTTGGCGATCTGCGCCTTGGCTTCCAGGTCGATCTTCTCTTTCGAGGCCAGTTCGTCCTTGGGTGCGATCCAGATCACGTTGCCCGACTTGCGCAGGCCGAGGCCCTTGGCCTGCAGGATGATGTCGAGGGCCTGGTCCCACGGCACATCTTTCAGGCGCAGCGTCACGTTGCCGGTGACAGTGTCGCTGGTGACGACGTTGAAGTTGGTGAAGTCGGCGATGACCTGCAGGAGCGCGCGCACTTCGATGTTCTGGAAGTTCAGCGACAGCTTTTCGCCGGCATAGCCGGGGCCCTGGACCAGCTTGTTCGGGTCCTGCTTCTGCTGGCGCACTTCGAGCACGAACTGGTTGTCGGTCTGGTAGGCGCTGTGCTCCCAGGCGCCACGCGGCTCGACCACCATGCGGACGCGATCGCCGTTCTGGAACGTGGAGACCGATTGGACCGGCGTGCCGAAGTCGGTCACGTCGAGCTTGCGGCGCAGGTTCTCCGGCAGGTTCGAGCGCAGGAACTCGACCACCAGGCTCTGGCCCTGCTGGCGAATGTCGACGCCGACCTGGTTGTTCGCCAAGTCGACGACGACCCGTCCGGCACCATCCTGGCCACGGCGGAAGTCGATGCCCTTCAGCGGCAGCGGTGCGTCGTTGAGGTTGTCCGCGAAGTGGGTTTCGGTGGAAATGCCGGGCTTCGCCGCAGCCACCGCAGCACCGGCGGGCGCTGCAGTTTCCATCACCACCACCAGCACCTTGCCCTCGAGCTGGGCCCGGTAGTTGGACGCCTGCTTCAGGTTCAGCACCAGGCGCGTGCGATCGCCGGACTGCGCAATGTTGACCGAGCGGATGTTGCCCTGGTTGATGTCCAGGTTGGACTTGCCCATGGCATTGCCAACACCCGGCAGGTCCAGCGCGATGCGCGGCGGCGTCTGAACCGTGAAGCCGGTCGGCACGGCCGCCAACGGTTCAGACAGCTCGATGCGCACGACCTCGGCGCCCGCCTGCTGCGAACTGTTGATGGACTGGATGGCGTTCTGCGCCCAGGCAGACAAGGACGCGCCGAAGAGCAACGCGAGCGCAACGCTTCGAACTTGCCACTTACCCATGATCTGTTTCTCCTGCATGTTCTTCACCGCGCCCGTTCCTGAAGCTGAAGGGAACTCGTCCGCTCGATCCATTCGCCCGCTGCGTCCTGCACGATTTCGCGCAGCGAGATGTCCGTCTCGGTAATCTTGGTGACCTTGCCGTAGTTCTGGCCCAGGTAGTCACCCGCCTTGACCTGGTACAGCAGGTTGTCGACCCGCAGCAGCGCATAGGGGCGCCCCTGCTTGGTCACGCTGCCGACCATCGACATGCTGTCCAGCGGATACGCCTCGAGCGGCTCCTTGCGGCGATTGATTTCGGCCGCCAGCAGCGAATTGGGCTGCCGCGATTCCTGCTTGATGGCCACCGTCAGCTTCTGCGTGCTGAACGGTTCGACGCCGGCACCAGCCAAGTAGGGCTGCGGGTTGAATTTCTTGGGCGGCGACAGCGGCGTCACGCTCGGCTTCGCCTCCCGCCGCTGCTGCTCGATCCATTGCTGCAGTTCATCCTGCGCATCGCCGCAGGCGGTCAGGGACAGCGCCGCGAAGGCGCATGCGCTCATTGCCGCTGCCAGGCGCACTGTGGTGCCCGTCATTTCTTCGCTCCCGCTGCCTTGGCTGCCGCCTGGCGCTGTGCGCTGACCTCGGCCGGGTCGAGGTAGCGATAGGTTCTGGCCGTGGCGTCCATGCCCAGCAACCCCGTTGCATCCTTGCCGCCGGCGCTGGCGATTGTCATGTTGTGAAGCGTGACGATGCGCGACAGGTTGGCGACGTCGGCCGCGAAGGCGCCGATGTCGTGGTACCGCCCGGTCACGCGGATCGAGATCGGAAGTTCGGCGTAGTAGTCCTTGACCAGCACCTGGCCCGGACGAAACAGCTCGAACTGCAGGCCACGGCCCAGGCCTGCCTGGTTGATGTCCGACAGCAGGGCGTCCATCTCGGCCTTGCCGGGGAGCTGCTTCTCGAGCTGCGTGACGTACTCTTCGACCTGCAACTTCTGCTTGCGCAATTCCTCGAGGTTCACGGCCTGCGCCAGCTTGCCCCGGTAGTCCTGCTTCAGCGTGGGTTCCTTGTCGCGCTCGGCCTGCAGCTGTTCATCGACCCCTTGCAGCAGCAGGAACCAGCCGGCCACCACCACCATCACGCCCAATGCCAGCCAGCTGGCAAGCTTCGGCAGCATGGGCCACTGGCCGGGTTCATTCGGATTGAGACCGCGGAATTGCGAGGCCGCAGCCCCGAATACCGAGTTCAGATCGACGTTGACGGATTTCTTCGTTGCCATGGCGTCTCGATGGTCAGGGCTTCTTGGCCGCGATGGCGGCGCTCGCGGCAGCGCCCGGCGGGACGCCCGACGCCGAGGCAGCGGCCGCATCGACGTCCTGCGGGCGCTTGATGCTCACGCGCATCGAAAAGTCGAACAGGCGCTTCTGTTCGCGGTTCGCTGTCTGCACGCTTGCCGCCTTGATCTCGACCAGTTCCGGCTTCATCAGCCACTCGGAATTGTTGCTGGTGTTGCGCAGCAACTCGGACACGCGCTCGTTGGTCTGTGCAATGCCGGTCAGCAGCAGCACCTGGCCATCCTGCTTGATGCTGTTGAAATAGACGCCTTCGGGAGTCTGCTTGACGAGTTCGTTGAGCACGTGCACCGGCAGGTTGCGATCGATCTGCAGGTCTTCGACCGCTTTCTGGCGGGCCTTGAGCGCGTCGATCTCGGCACGCAGCGTGGCGATGTCCTTGATCTGCGTCTCGAGCTTGCGGATCTCGGCCGTCAGGAAGTCGTTGCGGTGGATCTGGTTCTCCGTCATCTGCTGCAGGACCAGGTACCACAGGGCCAGCACGACCAAGCCGGCCGCCGCGGCCATGCCCAGGCCCAGGAAGAACGTCGCCTTGCGCCGCTTGCGCTTTTCTTCGCGGTGCGGAAGTAGGTTGATCAGGATCACTGCAAGAACCTCCGCATCGCCAGCCCGCAGGCCGTCAGGTAGGAAGGCGCTTCACGGCGCAGCTTGCTCTCGCGCACCGCGGAGCCCAGCTTCATGTTCTCGAACGGGTTCACGACCATCGATGCAAATCCGGTCAGTTCGGTGACGCGGTCCTTCAGGCCCGGCAGCGTCGCGGTGCCGCCGGCCAGCATCACGTAGTGCACCTTGTGGTGCGGCGTGCTGGTGAAGAAATACTGCAAGGCACGTCCGATCTCCTGCGACAGGCTGTCGACGAACGGCGCCAGCAGCGAGGACTCGTAGTCTTCGGGCAGCTCGGCCGACAGCTTCTTCTGCTCGGCTTCCTCGAACGAGAAACCGTACTGGCGCGAGATCAGCTGCGTCAGCTGCGAGCCGCCGAAGGCCTGGTCGCGGTCGTAGAGCATCTCTTCGTCGCGCAGCACCTTCAGGCTGGTGGTATCGGCGCCGATCTCGAACAGCGCGACCAGCGCATCCTTGCCTTCGTTGGGCAGGGCTTCGATCAGCCGGCCCATCGCGAGGCGCGACGCATGCGATTCGATGTCGAGCACGGCGGGCTTCAGGCCGGCGGCTTCGGCCAAGCCCTGGCGGTCCTGGACGCGGTCCTTGCGCGACGCGGCGATGAGCACCTCGACGTCACCGACCGAGGTCGGGCTCGGCCCGATGACCGAGAAGTCAAGACTCACCTCGTCGAGCGAGAACGGGATGTATTGATTGGCTTCCGACTCGACCTGCAGCTCGAGCTCTTCTTCGCGCAGGCCGGCCGGCAGCATGATCTTCTTCGTGATCACCGCCGACTGCGGCATCGCCAGCACGACCTGCTTGGTCTTGGTGCCGCTCTTGGTGACGACGCGGCGCACCGCATCGGCCACCTCGTCGAATTTCTCGATCTGGCCGTCGGTGATCCAGCCTTTTTCGAAGCTTTCGGCCGCGAAGCGCTCGAGTATGTACTCACCCGAGGCGCTCTGGCCCAACTCGACCAGCTTCACACTGGACGAGCTGATATCCAAGCCGATCATCGGTGGATGCTTTCGGCCTAACAACAGGTCTAGGAAGCTCACAGGGCCATCTCCCAACGCGACACGAATCGACTCTGACACGTGCGCTGGATTGTTAAGAAGTTACTTCAATGCTAGCAGTAAACCCTTTGTGCAACAAAGATTTTTCCTTTTCTTGCAACCCATCCTCGTTGCTAAACGCTGACGGATTCTGGAGCCAAAAATTGTCATTTCGGGACAACCCTAGGCAGCCCCTGGCGGTAGTTGCCAACCACTTCACGCTCGGGCACTGACCGGTCAAAGTCGGTTCATATAATCGTCCCGACCATTGTTGGAGTCCCATGAGCGAATCCGAGGGCCCTACCGAGCGCCCGGCAGCCAGCCCGAACCGCCGATCCCCTTCCTCCACGCCGTCCATGCCTGCATGGGCACGCTGGCTCGGCCGGGCAATGCTYTGGCTTGCAGGCGGGGCGCTGGCAGGCGTGCTGGCCGTGGCGATGCTGATCGGCATCGCGCTGTCGGTGGCCTATCCCAACCTGCCGCAGGTCAGCGGGCTGGTCGACTACCGGCCGAAGCTGCCGATGCGCATCTACTCGGCCGACGGCGTGCTGCTCGGCGAGTACGGCGAGGAGCGCCGCAACTTCACGCCGCTGGCCCAGGTGCCCAAGGTGATGCAGGACGCGGTGCTGGCGATCGAGGACGCCCGCTTCTACCAGCACGGCGGCGTCGACTACAAGGGCGTGCTGCGCGCCGGCCTGGCGCAGTTCAACGAGTCGCGCAGCCAGGGCGCCTCGACCATCACGATGCAGGTGGCGCGCAACTTCTATCTCTCCACCGAGAAGACCTTCACGCGCAAGATCTACGAGATCCTGCTGGCGCTGAAGATCGAGAGCCTGCTCAGCAAGGACCAGATCCTCGAGATCTACATGAACCAGATCTTCCTCGGCCAGCGCGCGCACGGTTTCGCCGCGGCCAGCGAGATCTACTTCGGCAAGCCGCTGAAGGACATCACCATCGCCGAGGCCGCGATGCTGGCCGGCCTGCCGAAGGCGCCGTCGGCCTACAACCCCATCATCAACCCGAAGCGCGCGACGCAGCGCCAGCTCTACATCATCGACCGCATGCTCGAGAACGGCTTCATCACGCCGGAACAGCATGACGCGGCGCGGGCCCAGCAACTGAAGTACCGTGCCGCCCCCGAAGTGGTCGTTCACGCCGAGTACGTCGCCGAGGCGGCACGGCAGATGATCTTCTCGCAGTACGGCGAAGAGGCCTACACGCGCGGCCTCAACGTCTACCTGACGATCCAGTCGGGCGAGCAGACGGTGGCCTACCGCTCGCTGCGCAAGGGCATCATGGACTACGAACGGCGGCAGGTGTACCGCGGCCCCGAGGCCTACATCGACCTGCCGGCCAATGCCCGCGACGTGGACGCGCGCATCGCCGAAGCGCTGGTCGAGCACCCGGACAACGACGAACTGCGCGCCGCGGTCGCGCTCGAGACCAGCCCCAAGAAGGTGGTGGCCGTGCTGCAGAGCGGCGAATCCGTCACCATCACCGGCGAGGGCCTGAAGCCGGCCACCTCGGGCCTGGCCGAGAAGGGCAACCCGAAGACGCAGATCCGGCCCGGCGCCGTGATCCGCGTGCTGAAGACGCCGAAGGGCGACTGGTCGATCACGCAGTTGCCCGAGGTCGAGGGCGCCTTCGTGTCGCTCGACCCGCGCACCGGCGCGGTGCGCACGATGGTCGGGGGTTTCGACCATGCGAAGAGCAAGTTCAACCACGTGACGCAGGCCTGGCGCCAGCCGGGTTCGAGCTTCAAGCCCTTCATCTACTCGGCCTCGCTGGAGAAAGGCTTCACGCCTGCGACGGTGATCAACGACGCACCGCTGTTCTTCGACGCCGGCACCACCGGCAGCCAACCCTGGGAGCCGAAGAACTACGACGGCACCTTCGACGGCCCGATGTCGATGCGGCGCGGCCTGGCGAAGTCGAAGAACATGATCTCGATCCGCATCCTGCAGGCCATCGGTCCGGCCTACGCGCAGGAATGGGTCAGCCGCTTCGGCTTCGACCCCGAGAAGCACCCGGCCTACCTGACGATGGCACTGGGCGCCGGTTCGGTCACGCCGCTGCAGATGGCGACCGCCTATGGCGTGTTCGCGAACGGCGGCTACCGGCTCAACCCGTTCCTGATCAGCAAGATCACCGATGCGCGTGGCCACGTGCTGAACGAGGCCAAGCCGCAGGCGATGGACGACACGACGCGCACCATCCAGGCGCGCAATGCCTTCGTGATGGACAGCCTGCTGCAGGAAGTCACCCGCTCGGGCACCGCGGCCAACGCGCAGCGCGTGCTCAAGCGGCCCGACGTCTACGGCAAGACCGGCACCACCAACGACTCGAACGACGCCTGGTTCGCCGGCTTCCAGCGCAGCGTGGTCGGCGTGGTGTGGATCGGCTACGACAACCCGCGCAAGCTGGGCGACCGCGAAACCGGCGGCGGCCTGTCGCTGCCGGTGTGGATCGACTACATGCAGACGACGCTGAAGGGCGTGCCGGTCGAGGAGCCGTCAGCCCCCGAGGGCGTCGTCAACATGGGCGGCGAGTGGTACTACGAGGAATACACCCACGGCAGCGGGGTCAGCAGCCTGGGCCTGGACGACAAGCTGCCGACGCCGCCGACCGAGGAAGAGAAGAAGGGAATCCTCGATCTCTTCAAACGCTAGCGGTTCAAGCGGGCGGCGTGAAGGTCAATGCCAGCCCGGCCTGCTCGCTGGCGCAGGCCGACATGTCCGCAAAGAACTCGCGCCCCTCGCGCGTATCCAGCCAGCGCCCGTTGACGTGCTTGTAGTGGTAGCCCCCTGAGCGCGCCGCCAGCCACAGCTCGTGCAGCGGCGGCTGCGTGTTGATGACCAGCTTGCTGCCGTTCGGAAAGCTCAGTTCCAGCAGCCCACCGGTGCGCTCGGCATCGATGTCGACCACGTCGTCCTGCAGCCAGGCGTCGACGCTCGCCTCGATGCTGGCCAGCACGGCGCCGCTCAATGCATGGAACTGGGCATCGCTCAAGGGTGTGGGGACGATCTCGACAGTCATGGCCGGTAGAATTGTTCGCATGTTTCAGCAGCAGCGCAGTGTAGCGAGACGTCTTTCGACACTGGGCGCAATGATGTCTTTGGCGCTCGCGATGGCGTTGGCCGCCTGCGGCCAGAAGGGCCCGCTGAAGCTGCCCGCACCGGCATCGCCGCCCGCCGCCTCCGCCGTGCCGCCCACGCCGGCCTCCGCCCCCGCACCCCTCTGATCCCCATGACCCTGCCCGGCTCGCCCTTCGTCGCCTACCGCGACGCCGACCTGTTCATCGAGGATTGCGCGCTGAACGCCCTCGCCGATCGCTTCGGCTCGCCGCTGTACGTCTATTCGCGCAGCGCGATGCTGGCGGCCCTCGGCAGCTACCAGCGGGCGCTCGTCGGGCGCGACCACCTGGTCTGCTACGCGATGAAGGCCAACTCCAACCTGGCCGTGCTGCAGACCTTCGCGCAGGCCGGCTGCGGCTTCGACATCGTCTCCGGCGGCGAGCTCAAGCGCGTGCTGGCTGCCGGTGCACCGGCGTCGCGCGTGGTGTTCTCCGGCGTCGGCAAGACGCGCGGCGAGATGCGCGAGGCGCTGGAAACCGGCGTGCTGTGCTTCAACGTCGAAAGCGAACCCGAGCTCGAACTGCTGTCGCAGGTGGCGGTCGAGGCCGGCCGCACCGCGCGCATCAGCCTGCGCGTGAACCCCGACGTCGACGCCGGCACCCACCCCTACATTTCCACCGGCCTGAAGGGCAACAAGTTCGGCGTCGCGCACGAGCGCGCGGTCGCCGCCTACCTGCGCGCCGCCCGGCTGCCCGGGCTCGAGATCGCCGGCATCGATTGCCACATCGGCTCGCAGATCACCGAGGCCACGCCCTACCTCGACGCACTCGACCGCCTGCTCGACCTGGTCGAAGCGGTCGAGGCGCAGGGCATCCGCCTGCACCACGTCGACGTCGGCGGCGGGCTGGGCATCACCTACACCGACGAGACACCTCCGGAGGCCGGCGTGCTGGTCGCGCAGTTGCTCGCGCGCATCGATGCGCGCGGCCACGGCCACCGCAAGATCCTGTTCGAGCCGGGCCGCTCGCTGGTCGGCAATGCCGGCGTGCTGGTCAGCGAGGTGCTCTACCTGAAGCCGGGCGACGAGAAGAACTTCTGCATCGTCGACGCGGCGATGAACGACTTGGCGCGTCCGGCGATGTACGAGGCCTGGATGGGCATCGTGCCGTGCCGCCGCCGCACCGAGGCCCCGCTCACCTGGGATGTGGTCGGCCCGGTCTGCGAATCGGGCGACTGGCTGGGCCGCGACCGCGCGCTGGCCGTGCAGGCCGGCGACCGCGTCGCGGTGCTGTCCGCGGGGGCCTACGGCATGAGCATGGCCAGCAACTACAACACCCGGCCGCGCGCGGCCGAGGTGCTGGTGTCGGGATCCGAGGCCTGGCTGATCCGGGATCGCGAAGACGCCGCTGCGCTGTTTGCCGGCGAGCACCTGCTGCCGTAGGTTCTATGTCGAGCGTCAAGCCTTTCCGACGAGCTGAGGGTTGAAGGGCTGATTGGAGCGCCAGACGGAGAAGGCGATGCGAAGGAGCTTGCGAGCGACGACGCAATAGGCCTGGATCTTGGACATGCCGCGGGCGAGGAGCTTGTCGCGGATGGCCTTGAAGACGGGGGAGCGGCAGGCGGTCATGGCGGCGCAGTAGATGAGCCGGCGCTCCTCGGCGTTGCCCTGCTTGGAGAGCTTGCGGG
>NZ_JBFUEB010000028.1:0-61893 GCF_056404395.1 Rhizobacter sp. P2_D12
AGTTTTGGATGGAAATCCTCGGGCTCAGTGGGTCAGTTCTGGATGGAAATCAACAGGCTGGGTGGTGGCTCCTTGCCCAAGTACTGCCACCGGTACCTCCCGCATGCCGATATCACCGTGGTGGAGATCAACCCCCACGTGATCGAGTTGCGCGACGCCTTCGCCGTGCCCGCGGACGATCACCGGTTTCGCGTCGTGTGTGACGACGGGGCAAGGTTCGTGGCCACCCTCGATCGCCGCTATGACGTCATCATGGTCGACGGCTTTACTTACGACGGGCAGCCTGAGCAGCTGTGCACGCAGGCCTTCTACGATTCGTGCCGAATGGCGCTCACTGACGCCGGTGTCATGGTTGTCAATCTGCAGGGGGAGACACCCGAGTGCGACCTTCTACGGGACCGAATTGCCAGCACGTTCGGAGGGGCTGCACTCGCGGTCCCGGCGGATGGCGGAAGCAACCTGATCGTGCTGGCCGGAGCGGCTCCCGGATTTCGAGAGGTCACAGCGGATCTTGATGGTCGCTTGGACGGCTTGGCCGCCGTTCACCGGCAGACGCTGCGATTGACCTTGGGGCGCATCGAGCGAGCGATGCGATTTCTCTGCTGAGTCGCGGAGCCTGACTGTCTTCCGAATGTCGCGAGCCATTGTTCGGAGCTGAGCCCAACGGCGGTTTGTCAGCTTGGATCGCCAGGGCTACCACCGATCGCGGTCGTTGCATTCGAGATTGGGAGCTTTTGATCACGGACCGTAAGGAATTCGCTGATCAATGACCGTTCTGGCTGGCGCCAGCGAGTGGCACGAACCAGAACTGCAGACGCGATGCGTAGCGGCACATTGGCCGCGACGCCGAGGCTCGTATGAGCGTACTCCGATTGGGTTGAGTCGGGGCCTTGGCCTACAAGGACGGCGCATGTTGACGCCGGGAAGTCCAGGCGTGCCTCCGACGCGGGCATTCAAAACCGTGGCGCATCCTGAGCCCCACGTGATACGGATCAGGGCGCAATCATGTCAAACCAGCGGTACTCCAGCTACAGAGGTTGTTCAATCACCACGCATTGGGCGGAGGTCAGCCCCCCGTCAGACTGGATCGAAACGGATCCGTTGGGTCAGGAGCCGGCGAAACGCTTCACATCCAGTTTCTCAGTCGCGGCCAACGCCGCCTGCGACGAGTCGTGGCAGCAGTTTCCAACGGCTGAATTCGAGTCCTCTGCCGGTGCGTTGGCGGGCGCGACGACTGCGGCGAGGCAGATGATCGACGCGAAGCTGGCCGAAATCTCTGCCCAGGTGAGGCATTGACCCGCCGGAGAGCGAGCAAGTGGACAGATCACCGCGGGGTCTATGCCACCGCGCGCGGGAACCCGACACTCCGGTAACAGGCACATGACACCGCCTCCAGGCCGGCGCGATCGAGGATCCTGATCGTGCCGCGGACGTACGTGATGAGCTCGCGCGACCGCAAAGAGGTGCATGCCATGGTCACGGATACACGCCTGACGTTCAGGATGGTGGCCAGGTACTCGTGTGTCAGGAACAGGTCCTCCGACCTCGATCGGTCACTGGCCATCAGCAGCCAACAGGCAAGGCGCTGCTCGAAGTGGTGGGAAGCGATGCAGGCGGCGGTTTGCCTCGCCTGGGCCAGCTTCGCCGAGGCGCAGCGATAGAGCTCATGCTGCAAGCACGGGGACCGCCGGAAGTCCCGGCTAAAGCGCGCAGCCGACATTCGCATGGCAGACCCTGCAGTCTGCACTACTGCCCGAACGGATGCGACGTCCACGCCGAGGCCCAGGGACACGCCGACGATTCCTTCGTAGCCGACCATCCCGGTTTCCACCCTTCGCTCAGGGTCGGTTGTGGTCAACAGGCAGACGACGCAATCAAGCGGGAAATAGACATACGGAATCGGCGCGCCGGCTTCGTGAAGCACCGCGCCAAACCCGAGCGTGACGAACTCGAGCGCGGGCAGAAGGCGCAGATACTCCTCGCGCGGCAGGGCGGCGAGAACGGCGTTGGCGCGCGGTATTTCAAGCGCCGCTTTCCGTCTTGCAGCAGAAGCCCTGCTGGCAGCGGCGCGCAACGCACGCCGCGCCATGGGAAACATGATGACGTTGGCGCCGCGGTAGTCGATGACGGCGTCGATCTCGCCTGCCTCGATGGCGCGTTGCTCGGCACCGTCACGGGGCAGCTCCTGCAGCGCCCTGCGCAGCCGCACGGAACCCGGCAACGGCCGGATGTCCCGGAGGGCGTCGTCACTCGCCATGGGGCTTCAGCCCCAGCGCCAGCATGACCTGCCGCTTGTCGCTGAGGTTTCCGATCACCTGCGCCACCGGTTGCGGCGACAGCTTGCTGAGGCTGGGCGTGACGAGCACGCCTTCGGCCATCGCGCGCCGCGGATTTTCGAGCACGTCGACCACCTCCAGCTTGTGCCCGTCCTTCAAGTACTCGGCACAGATGGCCTCGAGGTTGGCAATGGCCTGCATCGAGTTGGGCGCTCCACCGGCGACGTACAGGCGCAGCACGACGACCGTCGTGAACTCGGCGGCTTGTGGCTTGGGTTTGACTGTGCGGCGGGTCATCTTGCGGCCCCGTTTCCGCTCTTCCTCGCCGGGCCCTCGGCGGGGTCCGCGCCGCGCCTTCTGCGCAACTCACTCTCGCGCTGGCTCGACGAGGCGGTATGGACGTCGTCCTCCCCGGCGTACAGGCTCAACTCGGCGCGCTGCCTTTCGAGGTTCAGTTGCAGCGCCTTGATCTGGGCACTGGTGTTGGCCTCGGCGAACTGCAGCTCGCGGCGCTTGTGATCGACCTCTGCGCGATACCGGATCTTCTTGGCGCTCTCCTCGGCCTCCTTCTCCCAGCGCAGCGTGCCCATCAGCACCTCGCCGCCGGCGGTGTAGACATCGGACAGCGAAGGCCCGGCGTTGCTCAGCACGAGTTCGCGCACCTGGTTGGAGTGCGATGTGCCGCGCGACTTGATGATCGTGAGGGCGCGGTTGCGTTCGCCGCTTCGCACCAGGTACGACAAGTGGATCCAGGTGTCGGCGATGGTCGAGATCTGCAGGTCGGTGGCTTCGCCGCCCGGGCCTTCGGTCTCGCTCAGGGCCGTCACCAGCAAGGTGATCCCGTCGTCCTTGATCATGTAGATGAGCCGGTTCGCGACGGTGCGGGCCGCGCCCAGTGCGCCCGACTTGGCGATGGCCGTCAGCGGGTCGATCACCATGCACTGCGGCCGGTACTCGCGGATCAGCGCGCCGATCTTCAGCAGGTGCTCTTCCGCGCTGATGCCTTCGGTGCGGGCGGAATGCATCCGCAGCAGGTCGGACTTGACGTGCGCCTTGAGTTGGATGCCGACCGACGAGAGATTGCGCATGATCTGGTCCGCGCTCTCATCGAAGCTGACGAACAGCGCTCGCTCGCCGCGCTGGCAAGCGGCCTCGACGAACTTGCCGGCCAGCGTGGTCTTGGACGTGCCCGGCACCCCTGTGATCAGGGTGCTGCTGCCGCGGAACACGCCGCCGCCCAGCATCACGTCGAGCCGCTCGAACCCGGCACTCAAACGCTCCGTCGAGGCCTTGTGTCCGATGTCGGGCGGCTTGGTGGCGCCCACCTCGATGCCGGAGGGGCCGAAGCTCAGCGGGAACTCGGCTGCCTCATAGCCCGATCCGCGGTATTTCGTGATCTGCAGGGTCGATGCCGAGATGCGGTCTTCCTGGCGCCGGTCGAGCCGCACCACGCAGTCGACCATGAACTGCAGGAAGCCGTAGTGTCCGGCCTCGGCGGAGCGACCCTCTGCCTTGGCCGTCACGATGGCGGTCAACGCGTTGTCCGCGAGCCAATCGCGCAGCCGATAGAGCTCGCGCATCTCTGCCGCCGGATCCTGGAGCAGGGTCAGCAGGACGTCGATGCCGTCGAACGCGATCCACTGCGCGCCCATCTCCTGCTTCTTGGCCGCGAGCATGGCCAGCATGCCCACCAGGTCGAAGTCGCCCGCCTTCACCAGCGTGGGCGACAGGTGGGCATCCATGAAGAACAGCTTCTTGGCCGCCAAGCCTGGAAGCCCCCAGTCGAAGGTGGCGCCGTTCGCGATGACTTGGCGCGGGCTTTCCTCGAAAGCCACGAATATGCCGGGCGCCCGGTGTCGGCGCGCGCCGTTTACGAGGCATTGCAGCGCGAACACCGTCTTGCCCGCCCCGGGGCCGCCGATGATCAGGCTCGTGCGGTGCCGCGGGAATCCACCGTGGCTGAGTTGATCGAATCCGTCGATGCCCGTGGGCAGCTTGGCCAGCGGATGGACGGATGTTTTTGCGGTTGCGATGTCGGGTCTCCGGTTCGAGGGAGCCACAGTTCCATCGCAGGTGCCGAGCTTCCCAACCTGCCGATCGCGACCCCGGAAATGTGTATACACCGGCCGCATGGCCGCGTATGTGTGCTATCGCACATAGCGGGGTGGAGGGCAGGTGTGCGTTGCTTGCCTAGTCTTTGCCCGGTACTTGAGCCGATGACGTCCACCTGTGCAGGCGTGTCATCGGCATTCGATGGCTTCACAAGCGAGAACGGATCGATTCGGGTCCGAAGAGGTCGTGGTGTGCCGATCCGCAGTGCCGAGCCTCGCCGGCACTTCACGTGGTGCTTGCGGTGGAGGAGCTTGGAGCGGCTTGGCGCCAAACAGCCAAATCGTTTGATGCCCTTTGCTCGCACCAGAGGCTGCGGTTCAGGGTTCAGTGAGGCCCCCGAACTACTGGATATTCGCAAGCTGCGAATTGCTGGCGAATATCCCGTCCCAACGACAAGGGGTCAACATCGCTGCGGGCTCCGTCAATATTGGCTCCTCGACCTGGGCTCGAACCAGGGACCTACGGGTTAACAGTCCGGCGCCGGGATCATCCAGAGGCCTCCTTGCGGCCGTGGTTGCGGCTGGCCAGCGCCGATGTCCTGCATGGCGTACGGCAGTCACTTCAATCTGCCTCAGGGATGGGGCACAGTCGCATTCGCTGGAGCAAGACGCGCACACGGAGCGGCTGGAGACTTGTGGAGGGCTTGTGAATGTCGAGCCATCCTCCTACAGCTTCAGTGCCGCGCTGCGGGCATCATTTGTGCAGGCAACAATGGATCGCACGCGATGTGGATCAGGGAGACTGCGACGATACGAGGCCACCGAGTCACCGCTTGGTCGACGGCCGTCTCCGACGGTCAATTTCTAGCTCTGTTCACGGTCTTTCCGCCAGTTGGCGCGCGAGTGTTCTTCGAACGCCTTCCGTCGTCGTTGTTCGATTCGCCCCACGCGGCACGTCAGGACGTCTTTCGGCTCGCCGAAGACGTGCTCAGTTCCGATCGAGACTCTGTTGGTCAGCACTGTTGCCCAAGGGAGACGAGCGACTTACCGGTACAGACTGAGCAAGGATCCCTGCCGAGCCGCAGTTGTGCGAGCGAAACGTGAAGGTCCGCTAGCCCCGACGGCTCCCTCTTAGCGCAAATCCGTCGCTAGGTAGCAGAATGGCAGGCCGCGGCTGGCCGCTTGCCGCAGTTGATGGAGCTAGCACGAAGGAGCACCGATGAGCGTGTTGATCAGCGGGGAGCATCGCCATGCTGGATCAGGTAAAGAGCTGTCCTTCCTTGCAGAGTGGCACCGAAAGGCTAGCAACGAGATTCACTACGAGCTCACTGTGCACGGGAATGGGCCGCCAATTCTCATTGATGGCCTTGTGTTCGTATCTGCGGACGAGATGCCAGAGGCAGCGGTGCGTCAGAAAATTGCCAATGTCTTGGATGCGATGCCGATCCTGTAGGGCGCATCGGCATCGAAAGAGGCACTGGTCCGATCTTTGGAATTCGATTGCCAATGGCGGGCTGGACCGGAGCAAAAGGCGCTCTCTTTGAAAGAGACGATTGGCCGTCAAGCCGCGCCAATGCTCACCTCAGTCATCGGCCTGTCACGCCTGTATTCGTTAGATCTGGATGGCACCTTGTCCAGTGGGCGAGGTCTCGCTGGCGCTGCAGTGCTTGATCCCCGTGTCGTCGCCAAGTCCTCGGCGTGCAGTAGCAGCGGGGACATTGGCCTTCAGGCTCGTGCGGCGACTGGTTCCGATCGACCTTGTCAGGCATTCAAGAAATCAAATGGTGCACCGCAAAGCCGACGTTGACACCATCCGCTGACCTCCGCGGCAATCGTTCGGTGCCTGCGAGAGGATGAAAGCCTTTCGGTGCAGGTGGCGCAAGCGCTTGGGGCAGCCATCGGCATCATCAATTCTGATGACGGATATACGACAATGGTGCGGGCAACTGAGCTCTTGGAGCCATGCGGCCTCAATCGCCCACGCCTTGCGCGCGGTCGACGATCAGATGATGTACGACTTTTGGTCGCGCGCAGTCTTGCATTGCCAGCGGATTGGGCCAAGATGCGTGCGCGCCCCGATCCTCGAGAACAGAGGCGCGAGAGAGGAGGACCGTGGTCAAGGACGATCAAACCGAGTGGGCAGCACGCAGCGAGTCCATCGCTCGGCTGAGCGGTGCGCTCGCTGCAGCCATCGGACTCTTCGTAGCCTGCGGCTGGTTGCTCGACATTGCAGCGCTCCGTACCCTCATCCCTGGTTTCCCGGAGATGAAGTTCAACGCGGCGCTCTGCTTCATGCTTAGCGGCACTTCGCTGTGGGCGCTCGCGAGCCGCCCAAGCCGTGCCGTCTGGGGCCGAGCCTGCGCGAGCCTGGTCGTGCTCGTCGGCGGGCTCACGCTTGGCGAATATCTTGTCGGCCATGACCTAGGCATAGACCAGTTGGTCATTGTCGAACGCTCAATGGACGGCCCTCACCCCGGGCGCATCCCAATGGCCGGGGCGTTCAACTTCACGCTGCTGGGGTTGGCGCTGCTTGCCATCGACGTACACTGGCCCGCCGCTCGATGGCCGGCACAATCGCTAGCCCTGACCGTGGCATCTGTCTCTTTCATCGTAGTCATCGGCTATGCCTACGAGGTCTCATCCCTCTATAGACCCAGCAGCAGCAGCCCGGTGGCCTTGCACGGCGTTATTGCGTTTCTCCTGCTATCGGTGGGTCTGCTCCTCGCTCGACCCGATCGCGGCCTCGTGGCCGCTACCGCGGCGCCAGACGCGGGCGGACTCCTGATACGGCGACTGCTGCCGGCCGCGTTGCTTCTTCCGCCGGTGCTGGGCTGGGTCCGATTGCAGGGCGAGCAAGCTGGGCTGTACGGCACGGAGTCCGGTCTTGCGATATACGTCACCGCCACAGTCGGCGTGTTGTCCTTGCTCATCTGGAGCACGGCGGCGTCCGTCAGACGAACCGACGCCGAGCGGCGCAGCGCCGAAATCAAAGTCACTGCGCAGTTGGCGCGGCTGAATCTTCTGAGCCACATCACGCGCGCCATTGGTCAGCGGCAGGATCTGCACAGCATCTTCCAGGTGGTGGTGCGAAGTCTGGAAGACCATCTACCGATCGACTTCGGCTGTGTCCTGCTCTACGATGCCGCGGCGGGTGCGCTGACGGTTGATGCGGTGGGCGTGCACGGAGTCGCGCTCGCCGAGGAGCTCGCTCTGTCGGAACGCGCCCGGCTCCAGGTGAACGGCAATGGTTTGGCGCGATGCGTGCGCGGCGAGCTGGTGCACGAACCCGATCTCAACGAAATTCACCTGGCCTTCGCGCAGCGTCTTGCGCGCAGCGGCTTGCGTGCGCTCGTCATGGCACCGCTCATCGTGGAAGGCAGCGTGATCGGCGTGCTGGCTTGCGCCCGGCGTGCACCGTACAGCTTCAGCAGCGGCGATTGCGAGTTCCTGAAGCAGCTCAGCGAGCATGTGGCACTGGCCACACACCAGGCGCAGTTGCACAGCGCGCTGCAACGCGCCTACGATGAACTGCGCCAGTCACAACTGGCCGCGATGCAGCAAGAGCGCCTGCGCGCCATCGGCCAGATGGCGAGTGGCATCGCTCACGACATCAACAACGCAATTTCGCCCATTACGCTCTACACCGAATACCTGCTGGAACATGAATCCGGACTGACGCCTCGGGGACGCCAGGCCCTGGCCACCATTGCGCGTTCCATTGACGACGTGGCGGCCACGGTCGCGCGCATGCGCGACTTTTATCGGCAGCGCGAAGGAGCGTTGCCGATGACTTCAATGAACATCAACGGTTTGGTGCAACAAGTGGTCGACCTGACGCGTGCGCGTTGGAGCGACATGCCGCAGCAACGCGGCATCGTGATCCAGGTGCGCACTGATCTCGTCCAAGATTTGCCGCTGGCGTTGGGCGTTGAAAGCGAGATCCGCGAAGCGCTGATCAACCTGATGTTCAACGCTGTGGACGCGATGCCCGCGGGTGGTGTGCTGACCCTGCGCACCGGTGCCGCGCTGACTGGGGGCGCTCAAATCGAGGTCGCGGACACGGGCTCGGGCATGGACGAGGACACGTTGCGGCGCTGCCTCGAACCCTTCTTCACGACCAAAGGGGAACGTGGAACGGGACTGGGCTTGGCGATGGTATATGGCACGATGCAGCGGCACGGCGGTGATATCGACGTCCGGAGCGAGCCTGGTCAGGGCACAACGCTTGTCCTGCGCTTCCCATTGGTGCAGGACAAACCGAGTTCCGTGATCGACGATAGGTCCATCGATGTGCAAACGCCCAAGCCCATGCGCATCCTGCTGGTGGATGACGACCCCGTCGTACTAATGACGGTGCAGGCCATGCTGGAAGCCGACGGCCATCTGGTCGTCGCAGCGAACGCCGGACAGGACGGTATCGATGCGTTCAAGGCCGAACTGAGCCGAGGCGCGCACATATCGGTCGTGCTCACCGACCTCGGAATGCCGTACGTCGACGGCCACAAGGTCGCGCGCGCCGTGAAGCAGTTGTCGCCCTCCACGCCCGTGATCTTGCTCACCGGTTGGGGACAGGGGCTCAATGACGACGCGGATGGCCCCGAGCACGTGGACGAGGTGATGAGCAAACCGCCCAAGCTGCAGGATCTGCGTCAGGCACTACTTCGCCACGGAGGCGCTGATTTTATGCAGTCCACCGTGTGAGCGCCCGGCCGCCAGCATCAAACCAAGGCCGGTCAATCCGGTCGAACCGGGGCTATTTAAATCGCCCCGGATTCCGTGGAGGCCGGTTGGTTTAAGTCAGGTCGGTATGACGGCCTGCTCGGCGAGTTCCCTATAGTAGTTTGCCTCAGGCTCGGTGGGCGGGATGTAGCCGATGGGCTCCAGCAGCCGGTAGTTGTTGACCGCTCACCATGATGCACCTGGATTGCGGGTTTGCCTGCACCTTCCAGCGGATGGTGCGCTCGCCCGCTAAGCGCGCCCCCCTTCGACAAGGCGGAGCGCCACCTGGACGTTGTTGCGGCCCGCGCCTTTGGCCTGGTAGAGCATCACATCCGCCTGCCTGACGAGCGCCTCGACGGTCGTGGCTTCACCCTGGTAGAACGCCAGGCCGATGCTGGTGGTGACATCGATCGTCTGCTGGTCGATCACGAATGGTGCCCTCATGGCCTGGACGATCTTGGCGGCGACGGTGGAGGCCATATCGGGCGCTGGCAGGCCTTCCATGATCACCGTGAACTCATCGCCACCCAGGCGGGCGACGGCGTCGCTGGAGCGCAAGGTCCGCGACAGCCGGCCCGCGAACTCCCGCAGTAGTGCGTCTCCCGCGTTGTGTCCGTATCGGTCATTGATCTGCTTGAACCGGTCAATGTCTAGGTACATGAGCGCCATCAGTGCACCCGTGGTGCGGCAGCGCTCCATCGCCTCGGCGACGCCCAACTCGAAACCGGCGCGATTGACAAGGCCCGTCAACGGGTCCACGCGCGCCAGCTCGATCAGCCGCTTCTCTTCGAGCTTCTGGCGGGTGATATCGCTGACCACGGCATGGAAGCCAAGCACCGTACTGCCGTCGGCGGCAAACTGCGGGATGTACTGGGCCTCGTAGCAGACATGGCTGCCGTTGGTCATCTCGCTCTGGAACGTGACAGCCTCTCCCCGCAACGCGGCGCGAATGTGCGGTTCGATCATGCCGTACGCCGCATCGCCCAGCAGCGCGCGCACGGTCTGCCCGTGAAGTTCGTCGCGCGGCCGGCCGAACCCTCGCTCGTAGGCCAGGTTGTTGAATCGATAGCGCTCGTCGGCGTCGATGTAGGCCACGCGCATCGGCAACGCATCGGCCACCGTGCGCAGACGGGCCTCGCTCTCCTGGAGAGCTCGTTGCGCTTCGCGGTACGAGGTGACGTCGGCGACGAGGGTATACAGGCCGACGATCACGCCCCGCTCGTCGCGATCAGGAACCGCCGTGATCTGCACATGGCGACGGCCCTCGGGGCGCACCATTTCCCGGTCGTACGCAACCTCCTGGCCCTCCAGGGCCGCCCGCAGCCAGGGTTCGATCTCCACCCAGGCATGCTCGCCATAGAACTCCCGCACGCTCGCCCCGATCTGCGGCGCCGCTGCATCGCCAAACCATTGCTGGTACGTCCGGTTGACGAAGCGAAAGCGCAGGTCGCAGTCGAGGTAGGAGATCAGCGCCGGCAGGTGATCGGTCACCATGCGCAGCCGATGCTCGCTCGCACGGACCGCCTGTTCTGCGGCCTTGGCGGCCGAGATATCGCGCATGAGGGACGAGAAGTACTCGACCTTGCCCTGTTTGTCGCGGTGGCAGATGACGATGTGGCTGACCGGGAACTCCCGCCGCTCTGCATCCCAGGCTAGCGACTCGCCCACCCACACGCCGCTGGCCACCGCCGCGGGCCATACCTCCGACATGAACCGATCGAGGGTTTGCGGCGGGGTGAGGTCGGCCAGCGTCAGGTGTTCGATCGACGCGTCGAGCGCCACCCCGGTGCGGCCTCGTGCTGCCGGGTTCATGTAGGTGACCCGGCCCTTCGGGTCTAGCTGCACGACGTAGTCGGTCGTTGCGTCGAAAACGGCACTCAGCGTGCGAAGCGCTCGCTCGGCCGTTACATCGCGACCGACCGAATGAAGCATCGGCCGCCCCGACGGGTCGAGCTGAAGGCTGTCGGTCCGCGAAATCCAGCGCTCGGCTCCGTCGGCAGTCTTGATGCGGCTCTCGCTGGTTGCAGTCTTGCCCGTCGACAGCACGTCCGACATGACCAGTCGAACGGTCGCGTGTTCCGCCGGCTCAACGTAGTCGAACAGATTCCTGCCCACCATCTGTGCAGGTGTCAGTCCGAACTGCCGCGCATAGGCCGGGTTGGCGTAGCTCAATTCGCCGTCGGGCTGGACGAGCGAGACGAGTTCGGACTGGTCGTCGAGGATGGCTTTCACCATCTGTTGGCTCGCGACCAATTGCCTGAGCACCGGCCTCACCTCGCTGTGCTGGACATAGATGGCCAGCGCGACGATGCCGACAAGCGCCAGCACAAGAAGGTTCAGGCGTGACCTCATCGGCGCATAAAGCGTCTCGACATCGGTGCGCACCGCGAACCCGAGCCCGAAATCCTTGATCGGCGCGAAGGCCGAGAGGACAGGGTTGCCGCGCCGATCATCGAGGAACTGCACGCCCTGTTCGCCGAGCACGGCCCTCGCCACCGGAAGGGCGGGGCTGCCGGCCGCGTCGAACATCGGCAGCTCGAATCCGGACGGCCTGAACCGGTTCGGCGCACAGACCAGCTTGTCCTGGTCGCGGCCGCAGATCGCCACGTCGGATGTGTCGCGGGACGCCCGGATGTCCTCCAACAGGCGATCGAACAGCGGCATGCGCTGCTCGGTGTGCACTCGTCCGATGGTGCGCTCCCCGACGAGGACATCGGTTTCCGTGAGGAGCAGGTAGCCGTCCTTCCAGGCCAGGATGGTCGTCGACCCGGTATTCGACAGGCGCTGGATGACTTGCATCTTCGCGGATGTCATGGCTCCCGCCTGCGCCACGCGCGTGGCATTCGCGGTGTAGAACTCCACACCCGTCAGGTCGGTGGTTAGGATGCTGTCGGCAACCCTCTGCAGGAACTCCTTGGCCACCGCGTCGTCGGGTGCCGTGCTCAGCCTGTCCAGGGCTTGGCGTGCGGCCGGCCGAGTGGCAACGGCCCTCGGAAACCACAGGCTCACATCGATGGTGTGGGCCAGCGAAGTCGCGTTCGTCCTGGCGATGAGAAGCATGTCCTTCGCGACCGAGCGCTCGAAGGTATCGCGCATCACGCCGAAACCCGCAACGCCACCCGCCAGGGCGACAAGCGTGATGACCGCGATCGAACGCCGCTTGATGCGCTGCTCGGTCCTTTGCAACGCCTTGGGTTCAATCGCCTGGCCTGCTTCATGGAGCATCCACAGGCCGGCACCGACGACCGAGAGCCCGAACGCGGTGACCGGCAGAATCCGGTTGAAGCTCGCCACCCGGTACAGCGTTTCCAGGCCCACGAAGTGACCGACGAGTCCGGCCAGGCCGATGAGGGAAACGACCAGGGCCAGCGTCAGGAAGATGAGCTGGCGGGGGCGGGTGGAGCGTTGCCTGTTCAGCCAGAAGCCGATACCGGCGAGCAGGAATCCCAGGCTCGCGTTCGCGGACAGCCGGCCGGGGTGGGGATGGGTCGCTGTGGAGACGGTGCCGGCACGGACGATGTCGATGCCCAGGCCGATGCCTGTCACGCCCTCGAACAGGTAGGCCAGGGGCAGCGCGATAAGGGCGGCGATGCAGATGGCAGAGAGACGGGTGAGCCAGGCGGCCGGGCTGAAGGGGTGCGAGGCGTTGAACAGGCAGATGCTCGCCGCGACGAAGAGCAGCGAGTCGACGATGCCTGCGTGCTCGGAGCCGGGGATGAGGTGCGCGATGGCGTCCGCCTGAAACACCCAGCGCACGGCCATGGTCGCGCCGAGCAGCCCGACGGCGAGGCCTGCCACTCGCGTGGTTGAAAGGGCCGATTTCTGCATGGTGTCTTCGTTCCGGTGTTGTCGCCTGACGATGTTGCGGCGCACAACCTCTCGTCGGGCAAGCGACACCGGAGCAAGCGCTACGCCGCAGAGTACGCCTCGGCGGGGAGAGTTGAAGGCCGGAAGTGGACACGCGCGGAATGCCAATTCGACTTTCGAAACCGTGAACGATGGCCGCTGTCACCCACCTCTGCCCCGCAAGCTCATGCTCCCACTCGTACCAGACCATCCCCACCGCGAACCCTTCCATGGGAAATGGCTGCTCAACGAGCTGCAGTCTGTCCCCTCGGTCTCGCACCAGAACCTCCGTTACCAGGGCCACGAAGTCCGACCCCGCCACGATCTCCGGCACGAACAGGAACGAAGCCGCCGACAGCACCACATGGCGCTTGTGCCCCAGCCGCCAGGGCGTCGTCAACTGGCGTGACGAAGTCGACTCCGCGCAGCGAGACGGTCACATGCTCCAACTGCGCAAACTGCACGACGGAGATCTTGCGCCGCAGCCGTGGATGGTTCCCCAACCGGTCCGACCGGGATCGACAAGCAATCCCAATGAACTCTGGCTGCGCCATGAGTGACGAAATTCGTTCGACAACACAGAGTGGCGGCCCTGCGTTGAACACTTTTTGAACGAAGTGGCGGTTCGTGGGCACTAAGTCGTCGCAATCCCGCCGACGCCGTTCGAACGAGGCGAAGATTTTTTGGAGATTTAGTATTTGCTGGACGAAACGCGAGCAACTTTCTCGTCGGACCTTCTGCCTTCTCTGATCACTATCACCACGGTAGATCAGAGTGTCCTTCGTAGCGTCTGGAACGTCATCGGCGACAAGATCGGTTGGAGAGACTGACGGTCAACGTCGAGCGGCTGCTATCGGGCGCTGGAACGCACTCTGTCGATTGCCCACAACGGGTCGATTGTGTGAGCTCGCGGGCGCGCGGAGCGGACGTCCAGCCGTGCCAGGTCGAGGCGGAGACGAACCTCCGCTCATCCAGCGTTGCCGAGGGCGCCTCTCAGCGTCTGCATTGCCGCGGTCAGCGGACTTTCGGAGGCCCCCGCCGACTGGCAGCAACTGCTGCAGAGCTGACTGACCTGCAGCTGAAGCACATCGCCTTCCTTCGAGGAGTCGATCATAGGCGCAGGCGCGACACTCACTTTGCATGTTCGCGTCGCAACCTGTTTACTATCGATCGCTAAGTTGTTGATTCGTCGCGCGGAAAGTCGCTGCTCTTTGGTCTGAATCTTGGCGGCGGAAAGTGAGCTAAGTTATTGAATTCAAACAAGATTACCAAGGTGCTTTTCGTCTGCATGGGCAACATCTGCCGCTCGCCGACCGCCGAGGCGGTGCTGCGCCACAAGCTGCGCGAGGCCGGCTTGGCCGAGCGCGTGCAGGTCGATTCGGCCGGCACGCACTCGTGGCACGGCGGGCAGCCCCCGGACCGGCGGGCGATCAAGCATGCGGCGCGGCGCGGCTACGACCTGGAGAATCTTCGGGCGCGTGTCGTCACGCCTGCTGATTTCGAGCGCTTCGACCTCATCTTGGCCATGGATTGGGACAACCTGTCCGAACTCGAAGACCGCTGTCCGCCCGAGCACCGCACCAAACTGGGTCGTCTGACACAGCATGCGAGGCAATTCGCCAGTCCGGTGGTGCCCGATCCGTACCAGGGCGGGCCCGAAGGCTTCGATCACGTGCTCGACCTGGTCGAGGACGCCTGTGCCGGGCTGGTCGAGCATCTGGCCCGGCAAGACAACGAATAACCCCACGGAACTTTCAGGCTCAATGCCGACCAAAAAGGTCGGTTTCATCTATACTTGAGTAAACCTCTCGGGATCAACCGAGGGTTCCCCCGGACAGGGACCCGGGGCACTCGACAAGCGTGAAATCGCCCTCATCTGCTTCGTTGACATGTTGGCCGCCATCGGCTTCAGGAGAATTTCATGCGTCTGACCACCAAAGGCCGTTTTGCCGTGACCGCGATGATCGACCTGGCTCTGCGTGAGCACTCGGGCCCGGTTGCACTGGCAGCCATCAGTGCCCGCCAGCAGATTTCGCTGTCCTACCTCGAGCAGCTGTTCGGCAAGCTGCGCCGCCATGGGCTCGTCGAGAGCACCCGCGGCCCCGGCGGTGGTTATTCGCTGGGTCGCAAGTCCGAAGAGGTCACCGTCGCAGACATCATCGTCGCGGTCGACGAACCGATCGACGCCACCGGCTGCGGCGGCAAGGAAAACTGCATGGGCGAGGACACCGGCCGCTGCATGACGCACGACCTGTGGGCCAGCCTCAATTCCAAGATGATCGAGTACCTCGATTCGATCTCGCTGCGCAAGCTGGTCGACGAACAGCTCGCCAAGGGCGTGTCGATCGAAGAGCAGCCGATCAAGCGGGCCATCTCGACCCAACCGGTCGTCAAGCCCATCAAGATCACGGCCCCGAACTCGGTGTTCGCGCTCGGCGGGGCCACGTTCTCGAAGTAACCAGTCCTCCGACGTATTCAGCCTCTATTGCCATGGACATGACGCCCCATTTCCCGATCTACATGGACTACGGTGCCACCACGCCGGTGGACCAGCGCGTGGTCGACGCGATGATCCCGTGGTTGCGCGAGCACTTCGGCAACCCGGCGTCGCGCAGCCACGCGTGGGGGTGGGAGGCCGAGGCGGCCGTCGAGAAGGCGCGCGAGCACGTGGCGGCGCTGATCGGTGCCGACCCGCGCGAGATCGTCTGGACATCCGGCGCGACCGAATCCAACAACCTGGCGCTGAAGGGCGCGGCGCAGTTCTACAAGACGCGCGGCAAGCACCTGATCACCGTCAAGACCGAGCACAAGGCGGTGCTCGACACGATGCGCGAGCTGGAGCGCCAGGGCTTCGAGGTGAGCTACCTCGACGTCCAGGAAGACGGCATGCTCGACCTCGACAAGCTGAAGGCGACGATGCGCGCCGACACCATCCTGGTGTCGGTGATGTTCGTCAACAACGAGATCGGCGTGATCCAGGACATCGCGGCCATCGGCGCGATGTGCCGCGAGCGCGGCATCATCTTCCACGTCGACGCGGCCCAGGCCACCGGCAAGGTGCAGATCGACCTGGCGACGCTGCCGGTCGACCTGATGAGCCTGGCCTCGCACAAGACCTATGGGCCGAAGGGCATCGGCGCGCTGTACGTGCGCCGCAAGCCGCGCGTGCGCATCGAGGCACAGATGCACGGCGGTGGCCACGAGCGCGGCATGCGCTCGGGGACGCTTCCGACGCACCAGATCGTCGGCATGGGCGAGGCCTTCCGCATCGCCCGCGAGGAGATGGGCGTCGAGAGCGAGCGCGTGCGCATGCTGCAGCAGCGCCTGATCAACGGCCTGAAGGACATCGAGCAGACCTTCCTGAACGGCCACGCCGACAAGCGCGTGCCGCACAACGTCAACATGTCCTTCAACTTCGTCGAGGGCGAGTCCTTGATCATGGGCATCAAGGGCATCGCGGTGTCGTCGGGCTCGGCCTGCACGTCGGCGAGCCTGGAGCCGAGCTACGTGTTGCGCGCCCTGGGCCGCAGCGACGAACTCGCGCATTCGAGCCTGCGCATGACGATCGGCCGCTTCACGACGACCGAAGAGATCGACTACGTCGTCACGACGCTGAAGGAACGCGTAGCCAAGCTGCGCGAACTGTCGCCGTTGTGGGAGATGTACAAGGACGGGATCGACATCAGCACCATTCAATGGTCGGCCCACTGAAGAAGCAGCAGTACCTGGAGAACTGAGATGGCTTACAGCGAAAAAGTGGTTGAGCACTACGAGAACCCGCGCAATGTCGGCTCCTTCGAGAAGGGCGACGACACCGTGGGCACCGGCATGGTYGGCGCRCCGGCCTGYGGCGACGTSATGAAGCTGCAGATCAAGGTGAACCCGGTGACGGGCCTGATCGAGGACGCGAAGTTCAAGACSTACGGCTGCGGYTCGGCSATCGCRTCGAGCTCGCTGRTSACCGAATGGGTCAAGGGCAAGTCGCTGGACGAGGCGCTGTCGATCAAGAACACGCASATCGCCGARGARCTGGCRCTGCCGCCGGTCAAGATCCACTGCTCGATCCTGGCCGAGGACGCGATCAAGGCGGCGGTCAACGACTACAAGGCGAAAGCCTCGCAAACCGCCCACTGACATCATGGCCGTCACGCTGACCGAAGCCGCGGCACGCCACGTGTCGCGCTACATCACCAAGCGCGGCAAGGGCGTGGGCGTCCGGCTGGGCGTCAAGACGACCGGCTGCTCGGGCCTGGCCTACAAGCTGGAATACGCCGATGACGTGGCACCGGAAGACGCGGTGTTCGAAGACCATGGCGTCAAGGTGCTGGTCGATCCGAAGAGCCTGCCCTACATCGACGGCACGCAGCTCGATTTCGTGCGCGAAGGCCTGAACGAAGGGTTCAAGTTCCGCAACCCGCGCGAGAAAGACCGTTGCGGCTGCGGCGAGTCGTTCCGCGTCTAGACGCAGGTGCATGTGAAGCAGGGCGCGGCCGCAAGCCGCGCCTTTTTGTTGTCCGAGACCGATGAAGCTCGATAGCGACGATTTCGAACTGTTCGGCCTGCCGCGGCGCTTTGCGCTCGACCGCGACGAGCTGGACGCGCGCTGGCGCGCACTGCAGGCCGAGGTGCACCCGGACCGCTTCGCATCCGAGGGCGGCTCGGCGCAGCGCGTCGCGATGCAATGGGCGGTGCGGGTCAACGAGGCCTACCAGCGCCTGAAGAGCCCGCTGAAGCGCGCGGCCTACCTCTGCGAGCTGAACGGTGCGGCCATCGACGCCGAGAACAACACCGCGATGCCGGGCAGCTTCCTGATGCAGCAGATGGAATGGCGCGAGGCGCTCGACGACGCGACCGACCTGGCCCAGGTGGAAGACCTCGCCGACGACGTGGCCGCGCACCGCCAGCAGGCCATCGCCGCGCTGCAGGCCACGCTCGACGAGCGCCGCGACTTCACCGCGGCGGCCCAGCAGGTCAGAGCCCTCATGTTCGTAGAGCGCTTTGCCGACGACGTCGATCACCGGCTGGAAGCGCTGGGACAATAGAACCATGGCCCTGCTGCAAATCTCCGAACCGGGTGGCGCACCCGACCCGCACCAGCGTCGCATCGCGGTCGGCATCGACCTCGGGACGACGCACTCCCTCGTCGCCGCCGTGCGCAACGGCGTGTCCGAATGCCTGCCGGATGCGGCCGGCCACGTGATCCTGCCGTCCGCCGTGCGCTACCTGCCCGAAGGGCGGCGCGAGATCGGCCAGGCGGCGCTCGCGCAGGCGGCACTCGACCCGGCCAACACCATCGTTTCGGTCAAGCGCTTCATGGGGCGCGGCCTCGGCGACGTGGCCCATGCCGACAAGCTGCCGTACGACTTCGTCGACGCACCGGGCATGCTGCAGCTGCGCACCGTCGACGGCGTGAAGTCGCCGGTCGAGGTGTCGGCCGAAATCCTCGCGACGCTGCGCTACCGCGCCGAGGACACCTTCGCCGACGACCTGTTCGGCGCGGTGATCACCGTGCCCGCCTACTTCGACGACGCGCAGCGCCAGGCCACGAAGGATGCGGCGCAGCTCGCCGGCCTGAACGTGCTGCGCCTGATCAACGAGCCGACCGCAGCCGCCATCGCCTACGGGCTGGAGAACGGCTCGGAAGGCCTGTATGCGGTCTACGACCTGGGCGGCGGCACCTTCGACATCTCGCTGCTGAAGCTGTCCAAGGGCGTGTTCGAGGTGGTCGCGACCGGCGGCGACTCGGCGCTGGGCGGCGACGATTTCGACCGCGCGCTGGCCGACTGGGCGCTGGCGCAGGCCGGGCTCGGCGCCGACACGCCGCAGGACAAGCGAGCCGTGCTGGTGGCCGCGCGCGCCGCGAAGGAGAAGCTGTCGGCGGCCGACCATGCCACGCTCGCCAGCCCGCTGTTGGCCGGCGAGCTGTCGGTGCGCGTGACGCGTGCGCAGTTCGAGACGCTCGGTGCCGCGCTGGTCGCACGCACGCTGTCGGCGGTGCGCAAGACCTTGCGCGATGCGCAGGCCGCGAAGGACGAGGTGCAGGGCGTCGTGATGGTCGGCGGTTCGACCCGCATGCCGATGGTGCAGGCGGCGGTCGCCGGGTTCTTCGGCAAGACGCCGCTGACCAACCTGAACCCGGACGAGGTGGTCGCGCTCGGCGCCGCGATCCAGGCCAATGCGCTGGCGGGCAACGCCGGTGCCGACGAGTTGCTGCTGCTCGACGTGATCCCGCTGTCGCTGGGCCTCGAGACGATGGGCGGGCTGGTCGAGCGCATCATCCCGCGCAACAGCACCATCCCGACCGCGCGCGCCCAGGAGTTCACCACCTTCAAGGACGGCCAGACCGCGATGGCGCTGCACGTGGTGCAGGGCGAGCGCGAACTGGTCAGCGATTGCCGGTCGCTGGCGCGCTTCGAGCTGCGCGGCATGCCGCCGATGGTGGCCGGTGCGGCGCGCATCCGCGTCAGCTTCCAGGTCGATGCCGACGGGCTGCTGAGCGTCAGCGCGCGCGAAGAGGTGTCGGGCGTCGAGGCCGCGATCACCGTGAAGCCGAGCTACGGCCTGTCGGACGACGAGGTCGCGCGCATGCTGACCGAAAGCTTCAGCACCGCCGAATCCGACATGCGGGCGCGCAGCCTGCGCGAATCGCGCGTCGAGGCCGAGCGCATGCTGCTGGCCACGCGCTCGGCGCTGGACGCCGACGGCGACTTGCTGGGCGCCGACGAGCAGGCCGCGATCGCGCAATTGCTCGCGGCGCTCGAAGCGAGCCGCGATTCCGAAGATCACCACCAGATCGACGCCGCCGTCGAAGCGCTGGCCAAGGGCACCGAAGCCTTTGCGGCCGAGCGCATGAACCGCGGCATCCGGCAGGCCCTGGCCGGCCGGCGCGTCGAGGAAGTCTGAGCACCATGCCTGTCATCAAGATCCTGCCGCACCCGGAGTACTGCCCGGCCGGTACCGAAATCTCCGCCCCGCCGGGCACCTCGGTCTGCGAGGCGCTGCTCGAGAACGGCATCGAGATCGAGCACGCCTGCGAGCTGAGCTGCGCGTGCACCACGTGCCACGTCGTGGTGCGCGAGGGCTTCTCGTCGCTGGGCGAGATGGACGAGAGCGAGGAAGACCTGCTCGACCGCGCCTGGGGCCTGGAGCCGCAGTCGCGCCTGTCGTGCCAGGCCATCCTGTCGCAGCAGGACGTGACGATCGAGATCCCGAAGTACACGATCAACCACGCCAAGGAAAAGCACTGAAGCGGCGCATAAAAAAACCGCCTGATCCACGCGGATCAGGCGGTCCGGAAAGGGCTGGGCCCTACTGAGGAGATAGACGACAAGCGCTTCGCTCTTGCCGCAAGGGTATGAGCAAGGGGCGTGCCAGCTTTCCTCAGGCGGCTTGCTCGACGTGCCCGTGGCGGGTGTAGAGGAAGTCCAGCACCTCCTTGCGGTAGTGCACGTACTTGGCGTCTTCCGCCAGTTCCACCCGGTTGCGTGGCCGCGCCAGCTCGATCGCCAGGACCTCGCCGATCGTTGCCGCCGGCCCGTTGGTCATCATCACGATGCGGTCCGACAGCAGCACCGCCTCGTCGACGTCGTGCGTCACCATCACCACCGTGCTGTGCGTGCGGGCGACGATTTTCAGCAGCTCGTCCTGCAGATGGGCGCGCGTCAGCGCATCCAGCGCGCCGAACGGCTCGTCGAGCAGCAGCACCTTGGGCTCCATCGCCAGCGCGCGTGCAATGCCCACGCGTTGCTTCATGCCGCCCGAGATCTCGTGCGGCCGCTTGGCCGCCGCGTGCGCCATGTTGACCAGCGCCAGCGCGGCCAGCGAACGCTCCTTCAGCTGCGCCTTGGTCTCGCGAGCCCCGAACACCCGCTCGACCGCCAGGTGCACGTTCTCCAGGCAGGTCAGCCACGGCAGCAGCGAGTGGTTCTGGAACACCACCGCGCGTTCCGGGCCCGGCGCCGCGATCTCGCGCGCATCGCAGATCAGCGAGCCGCCGGTCGGCAGCGTCAGCCCGGCGATCAGGTTCAGCAGCGTCGACTTGCCGCAGCCCGAATGCCCGATCAGCGTGACGAACTCGCCCTTCGCGACCGACAGGTTGATCTCGCGCAGCGCGTGGAAGCGCCCCTTCTTCGTGCTGAACACCATCTCGGCATCGCGCACTTCGATGAAACTGGCTGTGCTCACGGTCAGACCTCCTCGTAGGTGAAGCGCTTGGCCACCGCGACCAGCGCCGCTTCGAGCAGCAGCCCGACGATGCCGATCACGAAGATCGCGATCAGGATGTGGGTCACGTTCAGGTTGTTCCACTCGTCCCAGACCCAGAAGCCGATGCCCACGCCGCCGGTCAGCATCTCGGCCGCGACGATCACCAGCCAGGCCGTGCCCACGCTCAGCCGCACGCCGGTCAGCATGTAGGGCAGCACGGCGGGGAACAGGATGCGCGTGATGACCTTCCATTCCGACAGGTTCAGCACCCGCGCCACGTTCAGGTAGTCGGCCGGCACGCGCTGCACGCCGACGGCGGTGTTGATCACCATCGGCCAGATCGAGCAGATGAAGATGGTCCAGATCGCGGCCGGGTTCGCGGCCTTGAACACCAGCAGCCCGATCGGCAGCCACGCGAGCGGCGACACCGGGCGCAGCAGGCTGATCAGCGGCGAGGCCATGTGGTTCAGGAAGCTGAAGCGCCCGATCAGGAAGCCCGCGGGGATGCCCACCAGCGCCGCCAGCCCGAAGCCCACCGCGACGCGCTGCAGCGAGAACAGGATGTTCCAGCCGATGCCCTGGTCGTTCGGGCCCTTGCTGTAGAACGGGTCGGAGAACACCTTCACCGCCTCGGTGAAGGTGGCGGCCGGCGTCGGGAAGCTGCCGCCCTTCATCGTCAGCAGCGCCCACACGCCGACCAGCAGCGCGATGCCGATGACCGGTGGCAGCACCTTCAGCAGCAGCGCGTTCCAGTCGAACGCGCGCCGCGGCGCCTTGGGCAGCACCGGGGCCGGTGCGGCAGGCACCGGCTTGGCGGCGACAGGCGCGGGCGCCTCGCTGCCCGAGCCGGCGGGGGAATGGAAGACGGCACTCACCATGGCGTACTCCTTGTCGCTTGGATGGGGGCCCGTTCAGGCCTTGAGCTTGAAACTGTCGGCATACTTGGCCGGCTCCTTGCCGTCCCACACCACGCCGTCGATCAGCTTGCTGCTGCGCATCGGGTCCTTCGGCACGTTCACCTTCATGGCCGAGGCCGCCTGCTTGTAGAGCTCGACCTGGTTGATCTGCTTCGCGACGGCCAGGTAGTCCGGATGCTCCTTCAGCAGGCCCCAGCGCTTGTGCTGCGTCAGGAACCACATGCCGTCGCTCAGGTACGGGAAGTTCACCGCGCCGTCGTTGAAGAACTTCATGTGGTTCGGGTCGTCCCAGGTCTTGCCCAGGCCGTTCTGGTAGCGGCCCAGGATGCGCTGGTTGATCGCGTCGACGCCGGTGTTGACGTAGGCCTTGTCGGCCACCGTCTCGGCCATCTTCAGCTTGTTCTGCAGGCTGGCGTCGATCCAGCGCCCGGCCTCGATCACGGCCATCATCACGGCGCGCGTGGTGTTGGGATATTTCTTGACGAAGTCGCCGGTGGTGCCGAGCACCTTCTCGGGGTGGTCCTTCCAGATGTCCTGCGTGGTCACCGCGGTGATGCCGATGCCGTCCATGATCGCGCGATGGCCCCAGGGCTCGCCGACGCAGTAGCCGTCCATGTTGCCCACGCGCATGTTGGCCACCATCTGCGGCGGCGGCACGGTGATCACCTTGGCGTCCTTCATCGGGTTGATGCCGACGCTGGCCAGCCAGTAGTACAGCCACATCGCGTGCGTGCCGGTCGGGAAGGTCTGCGCGAAGGTGTACTCGCGCTTGTCGGCGGCCATCACCTTGGCCAGCGAGGCGCCGTCGACCGCACCCTTGTCGGCCAGCTTCTTCGACAGCGTGATGGCCTGGCCGTTGTTGTTCAGCGTCATCAGCACGGCCATGTCCTTCTTCGGGCCGCTGATGCCCAGGTGCACGCCGTAGACCAGGCCGTACAGCACATGTGCCATGTCGAGTTCGCCGTTGACCAGCTTGTCGCGCACGCCGGCCCACGAGGCCTCCTTGGTCGCGACGATCTTGACGCCGTACTTCCTGTCGAAGCCCAGCACCGAGGCCATCACCACCGACGCGCAATCGGTCAGCGGGATGAAGCCGATGCGCACTTCCTCCTTCTCGGGCTTGTCGGAGCCTTGCGCGTACACCGCGCTCTGCAGGCCCGGCACGAGGCCGGCGGCACCGCCGGCGGCGGCGGCTTTGATCAGGGTTCGGCGGCTCATCAGGTTCTTTCGCGTGAGGGGGCTTGTCATGGCGTGGCTCAGGTTCCCGGAAAGCAGAAAACAAAAAGGCGTCCGCACGAAGCCGGGTTGAACCCGACCAGTGGGGACGCCATCGTCCGATCCGCCACGTCCCAACCTTGGTGCGCGCGGATGCTGTGGAAGATCGCCGTTGACCTTCCGAGGGAGGTCAAAGCAAGCCGTGTGCCAAGTCAACCCAGGAGGTCGGAGACGTCGAGCATGCGTTGCGCCACGTCGACCAGCCGCAGCCCCTTGTCCATCGCCGCCTTGCGCAGTCGCGCATAGGCGGCGTCCTCGCTGAGCCCCTGGCGCGTCATCAGCAGGCCCTTGGCGCGGTCGATCACCTTGCGGTCGGACAGCTCGGTGCGGGCATCGGCCAGCTCGCGGCGCAGCGCCTCTTCGTGGCGGAAGCGTGCCATCGCGACGTCGAGCACCGGTTTGACGCGCTCCGGCGCGAGCCCGGCGACGACGTAGGCGGTCACCCCCGCGGCGATCGCATCGGGCACGTGCGTGGTGTCGTCGTCGTCGGTGAACAGCACGATCGGGCGCCGCGCATCGCGCGTGGCCATCACGACGTGCTCCAGCGTGTCGCGCGCCTGGCTCTCGGCGTCGATGATGATCATGTCGGGCTGGATCTGCGCCAGCCGGTCGGGCAGGAAGACGTCGGCCGGCAGCACCGCGACGATGTTGTACCCGTTCTCCAGCAGCCCGATGCGCAGCGTGCGCGAGCGTTCCGCCTCGATCGGGTCGGGCGCACCCTCGCTGCCGTCCGGGGCCAGCGAGTCAGGGGCGACGATGACGATGCGCAGGACCGGTGCGCGCGGCGGTTTCATGGACGAAGCCGCAGCAACATCCGCGCCACGCGCGGGGGGCGGGACGGGTCAGTCGTGCGGGGTGGTGTGCAATGCGCGGCGGATCCAGCCGCCGATCGGGCGCAGCGAGTCGAACACCGAATCCGACGGCGGTTCGTCGAACTCGCGCTGCTCCAGCAGGCCCTGCGCCTCCAGCGCGTCGAGGAAGACACGCACGTCCTGCCGTTTCAGCCCGGCCACGGCGGCCAGCTGGTCGACCGACATGTGCCGGTGCGACATGTCGCTCAGCATGCGGCGGTAGGCAGTGCGATGGAACGGAGCCGGCAGCTCCGTCCATGCCATCAGGCGGTATTCCTTCATGGGGGTTCCCTAACGACGTTGTTGTTGGCAGGTGCTTCGTGGCACTGCTCCGGTGCGAGAGTAGTCGTACGACGTCGTTCATGGAAGGGGGTCGGATAGAAATCTAGGGTAAACCCTTGGTTTTGGCTGTGGTGGATTTGCCGCCCTGGCTACACTGGCCGGATGAAGGTCCTGGGCGTGGAATCATCGTGCGACGAAACAGGGGTGGCGTTGGTGGAGGCGGGGGCGGGCGGCGTACCGACGCTGATCGCGCACGCGCTGCACAGCCAAGTCGAGATGCACCAGGCTTATGGCGGCGTGGTGCCGGAGCTGGCCTCGCGTGACCACATCCGGCGCGTGCTGCCGCTGACCGAGCAGGTGATGCGCGAGGCCGGTGCGTCGCTGGCCGACGTCGACGTGGTGGCCTTCACGCGCGGGCCGGGTCTGGCCGGGGCCTTGCTGGTCGGTGCCGGCGTCGCGTGCGCGCTCGCGGCGGCACTCGGCAAGCCGGTGCTGGGCGTGCACCACCTCGAAGGGCACCTGCTGTCGCCGTTCCTGGCCACCGATCCGCCCGAGTTTCCATTCGTCGCGCTGCTGGTCTCCGGCGGGCACACGCAGCTGATGCGGGTCGACGACGTCGGCCGCTACGAGCTGCTGGGCGAGAGCATCGACGATGCCGCCGGCGAGGCCTTCGACAAGTCGGCCAAGCTGCTCGGCCTGGGCTACCCGGGCGGGCCGGCGCTGGCGCGGCTCGCGGAGCAGGGCCGCGCCGATGCGTACGCTCTGCCGCGGCCACTGCTGCACAGCGGCGACCTCGACTTCTCGTTCGCGGGGCTCAAGACCGCCGTGATGACGCAGCTGCGCAAGCTCGGGCCGCACCCGGACGACGTGCAGCGGGCCGACGTCGCGGCATCGACGCAGGCCGCGATCGTCGAGGTGCTGTTGAAGAAGTCGCTCGCGGCGCTGAAGCAGACCGGCCTGAAGCGCCTGGTCGTCGCCGGCGGCGTCGGCGCCAACACGCAGTTGCGCCGCCAGTTGAACGCCGAATGTGCGAAGCGCCAGGTGAGGGTGCATTACCCCGAGCTGGCGCTGTGCACCGACAACGGCGCGATGATCGCGTTGGCCGCCGCGATGCGCCTGCAGCGCGGCGAGGCGGCCGGTCGCGACTACGGCTTCGACGTGCGGCCGCGCTGGCCGCTGGCGTCGCTGTCGGCGGCGATCAGCTGATGCTGATCTGCGTCGCGCCGGTCGGCACGCGCTTGGCGAGCGTCAGCGTCAGCACGCCGTTCTCGAACTTCGCGTTCGAGTTCGCCTGGTCCACCTCGGCCGGCAGCGCGATGGTGCGCGCGTAGTGGGCGGCGCTGCGCTCGCGGTACAGCACGCGCTGGCCGTCGGTGGCGTCCTTGGCGTCGGCACCCTTCGCCTCGCCCGCTTCGAGCGTGACGCGGCGGCCTTCGACGGTCACCTTCAGCTGCTCCTTGGTGAGGCCGGGCAGGTCCAGTGTCAGCGTGTAGGCGGTGTCGCTCTCCAGCACGTCGAGCGCGGGCACGCGGGCCTGGGCCGGCGTGTTGCGCAGCGTTTCGGCAAACAGGTGGTCGACGGCACGCGACAGCGTGGTGGCGTGGCGCGACGACAGGGTGGTCGGGGTCAGGACGAACATGATGGCTCCTACAATTCAGTCAATCGCTGCAACCGCGCAGCAACTCATGCCGCTGAACTTGATAGCGGCATTTTTGTTTTCAAGTGGGTTGAAAAATGCACATCGTGGCTTGGGTGAAGCGGTGCGGCGTGCTGGCGGGCCTGCTGTCGGGCATGTCGATGGCGCTGGCCGCGGCGCCGGCCGAGCCGGTGCGCATCGCGCTGATCGAGGGCCTGTCGGGCTCGTTCGCGAACGCCGGCGAGGCGGTGCACCGCAACCTGCTGTGGGCGGTGGAGCGCGTCAACCAGCGCGGCGGCGTCAGCTTGCCGGATGGTCGCCACCCGCTGGAGCTGGTGCGCTTCGACAGCAAGGGCAGCAACGAAGAGGCGCTGTCATTGCTGCGCGCGGCCATCGACCAGCACATCGGCTTCGTGATGCAGGGCAACAGCTCGGCCACCGCGGCGGCGCTGGTCGACGCGCTGAACAAGCACAACCAGCGCGAGCCGTCGCGGCGCGCGATCTTCCTGAACTACTCGGCCGTCGACCCGGCGCTGACGAACGAGAAGTGCAGCTTCTGGCACTTCCGCTTCGATGCGCATGCCGACATGCGGCTGCAGGCGCTGACCGACGTGCTGGCCGCCGATGCGAAGCTGAAGAAGGTGTACCTGATCGGCCAGGACTACAGCTTCGGGCAGAGCGTGCTGAAGCAGGCGCGCGCGATGATCGCGGCCAAGCGGCCCGACATCGAGATCGTCGGCGATGAGCTGCACCCGCTCGGACGCATCAAGGACTTCCTGCCCTACGCGTCGAAGATCAAGGCGAGCGGCGCGCAGGCGGTGCTCACCGGCAACTGGGGCAACGACCTGACCTTGCTGATCCGCGCGGCGCGCGAGGTCGGGCTCGATGCGCGCTTCTACACCTTCTACGGCAATGCGCTGGGCGTGCCGGCGGCCCTCGGCGAGGCCGGTGTCGATCGCGTGCTGGCGGTGGCCGAGTGGCACCCCAACCTGGGCACGCCGGCTTCCGACAAGTTCTACGCGGGCTTTCGCGAGCGCTTCCCGAAGCCCGAGGACGACTACGTGCACATGCGCATGCAGGCGATGGTCGAGACGCTGGCCGCGGCGATCGAGAAAGCCGGCAGCATCGATCCGCTGGCGGTGGCACGTGCGCTCGAAGGAGCCAGGCTCGACCCGAAATACCTCGGCGGTTTCCACCGCGGCACGATGCGCGCGGCCGACCACCAGTTCGAGCAGCCGCTGGTCGTCAGCGTGATGCAGCGCGCCGGCACCCCGGGCGTGCGCTTCGACAACGAGGGCTCGGGCTACGGTTTCAAGACCGTGCTGCAGCTCACCGAATCCCAGACCGAGATGCCGCACCGCTGTGCGATGGAGCGACCATGAGAGACATCATTGCCAGGCTGCCTGCGTCGAAGATCCGCGAGGTCGCGAATGCGGCGATGGGGCGCGACGACGTGCTGCCGTTCTGGTTCGGCGAGAGCGACGAGCCGACGCCGGATTTCGTCACCGAAGCCGCGGTCGAGTCGCTGCGTCGCGGCGAGACCGCGTACGCCCACAACCTGGGCCTGCCCGAGTTGCGCGATGCATTGGCGCAGTACGCGACAAGGCTGCACCGCCCGGTCGGTGCCGACCGCATCGCCGTCACCTCGTCCGGCGTCAACGCGCTGATGATCGCGACGCAGGCGCTGGTGGGGGCCGGCGACGAGGTGGTCGCTGTCGTTCCGGTGTGGCCCAACATCACCGCGCAGCCGGCCATCCTGGGGGCCGACGTGAAGCGCGTCGCTTTGCAGGTGCGCGACGGCGCCTGGCAGCTCGACCTGGATCGCCTGCTGGCAGCCATCACCGGCAAGACCCGGCTGCTGCTGGTCAATGCGCCGAACAACCCGACCGGCTGGACGATGACGCGTGCCGAGCAGCAGGCGGTGCTGGACCACTGCCGCCGCACCGGCACCTGGATCGTCGCCGACGAGGTCTACGAGCGGCTGTATTACGAGCCGGGGCCTGTCTCTGAGTCAAGCCTGGCCGCGCCCAGCTTCCTCGACATCGCCGGGCCCGACGACCGGCTGGTCGTCGCGCACAGCTTCTCGAAGAGCTTCCTGATGACCGGCTGGCGCCTGGGCTCGCTGGTCGTGCCGGCGGCGCTGACGGCCGACATCGGCAAGCTGATCGAGTTCAACACCTCGTGCGCGCCGGTCTTCGTGCAGCGCGCCGGCGTCGCCGCGCTGGCCGGTGCCGACGGCTTCGTGCCGGGCCTGGTCGGCCGGCTGAAAGCCTGCCGCGACACGCTGGTGCCGCGCCTGCAGGCGCTGCCGGGCGTCACGCTGGCGATGCCGTCCGGCGGCATGTACGCCTTCTTCCGCATCGAGGGCGAGGACGATTCGCTGGCGCTGGCCAAGCGCCTGGTCACCGGCGTCGGCCTGGGCCTGGCGCCCGGCGCGGCCTTCGGCGACGAGGCCGAAGGCTGGCTGCGCTGGTGCTTCGCCTCGCGCGACCCGTCCCGGTTGGTCGAAGGGGTGGAGCGGCTGAAGCGCGCCCGTGGGCTATAATCGACGGGCTTTGCCTTCACAGGCCCAGCAAATTCGCACGGCGCGGGTCAGTTTCACCCGCGACCGCAAGTAGCAACCTTCCGGATGCATGAAAAGGCACCGGGAATCCCAGGAAACTGACATGTCCGTCGCAGATCTGAACAAGTCCGAGATCGTCAAGGCCAATGCCCGCAGTGCCAACGACACCGGGTCGCCCGAAGTGCAGGTGGCCCTGCTGACCGCCCGCATCAACGAGCTGACCCCCCACTTCAAGCTTCACCTGAAAGACCACCATGGCCGCCGTGGCCTGCTGAAGATGGTCAACACGCGCAAGAGCCTGCTGGCCTACCTGCGCAAGACGGACGCAGACCGTTACACCGCGCTGATCCAGAAGCTGGGTCTGCGCAAGTAATCTGCGCATGAAGAGCGAGAGCCTGTCTGGACCGTCCAGCACAGGCTCTTTGCGCTTCTGAAGTCGCGATTGGAGCTGAGCACCCACAGATGACGATGTGTCATTCCACCAGCGTTCGAACCCCCGAACGCCGCTGGAATGGCATCGCGCCAGGTTGCTGCAGTTCCGGGCCCAAAGGCGTCGCCCACCCCAGGCGCTGACAACGAACCGGAGAAAAAGCATGAGCATGTTCAACAAAGTCACCAAGACGTTCCAATGGGGCCAGCACACCGTCGTGCTGGAAACCGGCGAGATCGCCCGCCAGTCGAGCGGCGCCGTCATCGTCAACATCGAGGACACCGTGATCCTGGCCACCGTGGTCGGTGCCAAGAACGCGAAGCCGGGGCAGGATTTCTTCCCGCTGACCGTCGACTACATCGAGAAGACCTACGCCGCCGGCAAGATCCCCGGCAGCTTCTTCAAGCGCGAAGGCCGCCCGAGCGAACTCGAGACGCTCACGTCCCGCCTGATCGACCGGCCGCTGCGTCCGCTGTTCCCCGAAGGCTTCTACAACGAAGTCCAGGTCGTCATCCACGTGCTGTCGCTGAACCCCGAGGTGTCGGCCGACATCGCCGCGCTGATCGGCTCGAGCGCCGCGCTCGCGATCTCCGGCATCCCGTTCAACGGCCCGATCGGCGCCGCCCGCGTGGGCTACGTCAACGGCCAGTACGTGCTGAACCCGGGCAAGACCCAGCTGCTCGACTCGCAGATGGACCTGGTCGTCGCCGGCACCGAAGCCGCCGTGCTGATGGTCGAATCCGAAGCCCAGCAGCTGAGCGAAGAGATCATGCTCGGTGGCGTGGTCTATGGCCACGACCAGAGCAAGATCGCGATCGCCGCGATCAACGACCTGGTGCGCGATGCCGGCAAGCCGGCCTGGGACTGGGCCGCCCCGGCCAAGGACGAGCCTTTCATCGCCAAGATCACCGCGCTGGCCGAAGACAAGCTGCGCGCCGCCTACCAGATCCGCTCGAAGCAGGCCCGCACGCAGGCCACCCGCGAAGCCACGGCGTCGGTGGTTGCCGCGCTGACGGCCGAAGGCGTCGAGTTCGACAAGGTCAAGGTCGACAACGTGCTGTTCGACATCGAGGCGCGCATCGTGCGCAGCCAGATCCTGTCGGGCGAGCCGCGCATCGACGGCCGCGACACCCGCACCGTGCGCGCCATCGAGATCCGCAATGGCGTGCTGCCGCGCGTGCACGGCTCGGCGCTGTTCACCCGCGGCGAGACGCAGGCGCTGGTGGCCGCGACGCTGGGCACCGAGCGCGATTCGCAGAAGATCGACGCGCTGGCCGGCGAGTTCAGCGAGCACTTCATGCTGCACTACAACATGCCCCCGTTCGCCACCGGCGAAACCGGCCGTGTCGGCACCCCGAAACGCCGCGAGATCGGCCACGGTCGCCTGGCCAAGCGCGCGCTGGTCGCGGTGCTGCCGGACCGCGTCGAGTTCCCGTACTCGATGCGCGTGGTCTCGGAGATCACCGAATCGAACGGTTCGTCGTCGATGGCCTCGGTGTGCGGCGGCTGCCTCGCGCTGATGGACGCCGGCGTGCCGCTGAAGGCGCACGTCGCAGGCATCGCGATGGGCCTGATCAAGGACGGCAACCGCTTCGCGGTGCTGACCGACATCCTCGGCGATGAAGATCACCTGGGCGACATGGACTTCAAGGTGGCCGGCACGACCTCGGGCGTGACCGCGCTGCAGATGGACATCAAGATCCAGGGCATCACGAAGGAAATCATGCAGGTCGCGCTGGCGCAGGCCAAGGAAGCCCGCCTGCACATCCTCGGCAAGATGACCGAGGCGATGGGCGAAGCCAAGACCGAGGTGTCGCAGTTCGCCCCGCGCCTGTACACGATGAAGATCAACCCGGAGAAGATCCGCGACGTGATCGGCAAGGGCGGCGCGACCATCCGTGCGCTGACCGAGGAAACCGGCACCACGATCGACATCGGCGAAGACGGCACCATCACGATCGCCTCGGCCGATGCCGACAAGGCGGCCTACGCCAAGAAGCGCATCGAAGAGATCACCGCCGAGGTCGAGGTGGGCAAGGTCTACGAAGGCCCGATCACCAAGCTGCTCGAGTTCGGTGCGCTGGTCAACCTGCTGCCGGGCAAGGACGGCCTGCTGCACATCAGCCAGATCGCTCACCAGCGGGTCGAGAAGGTCACCGACTTCCTGAAGGAAGGCCAGATCGTCAAGGTCAAGGTGCTCGAGACCGACGAGAAGGGCCGCGTCAAGCTGTCGATGAAGGCCTTGCTCGACCGCGATCAGGCGCCGGCATCGGCTCCTTCGGCCCCTGCCACGCAGGAGTGAGCGCCCTGGGTCGCCGCGAGGCGGCCCGGTGCCATCTTTTGTGAGTCCACGATGAAGGCGATCGCGATCACCTCCCACGGCGCGCCCGACGTGCTGCGCGCCATCGAGCGCGCGGCACCGGTGCCTGCGGCCGGCGAACTGCTGATCCGCGTCGGCGCGTCCGGCATCAACCGGCCGGACGTGCTGCAGCGCAAGGGCCACTACCCGGTGCCGCCGGGGGCGTCCGACCTGCCGGGGCTGGAGGTCGCGGGCGAGGTCATCGCCGGCGATGCGGCGGCGATGGCGGCGGCGGGCATCGCGCTCGGCGACCGCGTCTGCGCGCTGGTGGCCGGCGGCGGCTACGCCGAGCTGTGCGTCGCGCCGGTCGGCCAGTGCCTGCCGGTGCCGGCGGGCTTCAGCGACGTCGAGGCCGCCAGCCTGCCCGAGACCTTCTTCACCGTCTGGTCCAACGTGTTCGAGCGCGCCCACCTGCAGCCGGGCGAAAGCCTGCTGGTGCAGGGCGGCACCAGCGGCATCGGCGTCACCGCGATCCAGCTGGGCAAGGCCTTCGGCGCGCGCGTGATCGCGACCGCCGGCAGCGACGACAAGTGCGCAGCCTGCGTCGCCCTCGGTGCCGACGCGGCGATCAACTACCGCACGCAGGATTTCGTCGACGAGGTGAAGCGGGTGACCGATGGTCGCGGCGCCGACGTCATCCTCGACATGGTGGCCGGCGACTACATCGCGCGCGAACTGAAATGCCTGGCCGACGACGGCCGGCTGGTGCTGATCGCGGTGCAGGGCGGCACCGCCGCGCAGATCGATGCCGGCGCCGTGCTGCGCCGCCGCCTCACCATCACCGGCTCGACGCTGCRCCCGCGTTCGGTCGCCTTCAAGACCGCCATTGCGCAGTCGCTGCGCCGGCAGGCCTGGCCGTGGCTCGCGTCGGGCCAGGTGAAGCCGGTGATCCACCAGGTGTTCCCGGCCGAGCAGGCCGCCGCGGCGCATGCGCTGATGGAAACGAACCAGCACATCGGCAAGCTGGTGCTCACATGGTGACCACCGTCCCAGGAGATCGAAGCATGCGTCGCAAGCTCGTCGTCGGCAACTGGAAGATGAACGGCAGCCGCGTCGCGAATGCCGAGCTGCTGGCCGGGCTGGGCGCAGCGGGTCCGTTCGATGCGGCGGTGGCGGTGTGCGCACCGTTCCCGTACCTGGGCGAGGTGGCGCTGTCGCTGCAAGGCCAGCGCTTCGCCTGGGGTGCACAGGATTGTTCGGCGCACGACAGCGGGGCCTTCACCGGCGAGGTGTCGGCCGCGATGCTGGCCGAGTTCGGCTGCCAGTACGTGATCGTCGGCCATTCCGAGCGCCGCGCGCTGCACGGCGAATCCGACCAGCTGGTCGCGGACAAGGCGAAGGCTGCGCTTGCGCACAAGCTGACGCCCATCGTCTGCGTCGGCGAGACGCTGGCCGAACGCGAGGCCGGCCAGACCGATGCGGTCGTCAAGCGCCAGCTGTCGGCGGTGATCCACACGCTGGCGCACTGCATCTCGCAGGTCGTCGTGGCCTACGAGCCGGTGTGGGCCATCGGCACCGGCAAGACCGCATCGCCCGAGCAGGCGCAGGCGGTGCATGCGCTGCTGCGCGCGCAGCTGCACGCGGCGACGCAGAAATCGGATGAGATGTTGTTGTTGTACGGCGGGAGTGTGAAAGCCGACAACGCCGCCAGCCTGTTTGCCCAAGCCGACATCGACGGCGGGCTGATCGGCGGGGCGTCCCTGAAGGTTGCGGATTTCGCGGCCATATGCAAAGCGGCGGCCTGACCGCAGCCAATGATTTTCCTGGAGCAAGAACAATGCAAGTGCTGTTGAATTTCATCGTCGCCATCCAGATGCTGGCGGCCCTGATCATGATCGGGCTGGTGCTGGTGCAGCACGGCAAGGGCGCCGACATGGGCGCCTCCTTCGGCAGCGGTTCGTCGGGCAGCCTGTTCGGCGCCACCGGCAGCGCCAACTTCCTGTCGCGTTCGACGGCGGTGTGCGCGGCGATCTTCTTCGTCTGCACGCTGGCGCTGGCCTACTTCTCGCACGAGCGCGCCAGCGTCGCGCCGGACACCGGCTCGACCATCCTCGACCGTGCCCCGAGCCCGGTGGCTGCCAGCGCGCCGGCCGGCCTGGCCTCGGCCCCGGCGGTTGCCGCCTCAAGCATCGCCGCCCCGGTGCAGGCCGCTTCGGGCGCCGGCGCGATCCCGACCAAGTAAGGCGCCGGCCAAGGCCCGCGGGGTACCCGACTGTCGTGCTGCACCGCGGTGCACAGCGCGTAAACCCCAGGTCTTTGCGGTTAGAATTTACGGCTGTTCGGTAAGCCAGTCCTCATGCCAACCGAACAGCAGTTTTGATGGGTTCTTGCTAGGCCGTCGTGGTGAAATTGGTAGACACGCTATCTTGAGGGGGTAGTGGCGMAAGCTGTGCGAGTTCGAGTCTCGCCGWCGGCACCAGATCTTTGAACGAGGCACTTACCCAGTGCCTCGTTTGTTTCAAGACGGCTCAAACCACACCATGAACCTGGCCCCCTACCTCCCCGTCATCCTGTTCATCCTGGTCGGCGTGGGGGTTGGCGTAGCGCCCCAGGTGCTGGGTTTCCTGCTGGGTCCGCACAAGCCGGACACCGCGAAGAATTCCCCCTACGAATGCGGCTTCGAGGCCTTCGAAGACGCGCGCATGAAGTTCGACGTGCGCTATTACCTCGTCGCCATCCTCTTCATCCTGTTCGACCTCGAGATCGCGTTTCTCTTCCCGTGGGCGGTCTCGCTCAAGGAAATCGGTCCGGCAGGGTTCTGGGCCATGATGGTCTTCCTCGGCATCCTCGTCGTCGGCTTCGCCTACGAGTGGAAAAAGGGCGCCCTCGATTGGGAGTAAGCAATGAGCATTGAAGGCGTTCTCAAAGAAGGCTTCGTCACGACCAGCGTCGACACGCTGATCAACTGGTCGAAGACCGGCTCGCTGTGGCCGATGACCTTCGGCCTCGCCTGCTGCGCGGTCGAGATGATGCATGCGGGCGCGGCCCGCTACGACATCGACCGCTTCGGCATGCTGTTCCGCCCCAGCCCGCGCCAGAGCGACCTGATGATCGTCGCCGGCACGCTGTGCAACAAGATGGCACCGGCGCTGCGCAAGGTCTACGACCAGATGGCCGAGCCGCGCTGGGTGCTGTCGATGGGGTCGTGCGCCAACGGCGGCGGCTACTACCACTACAGCTACTCGGTGGTGCGCGGCTGCGACCGCATCGTGCCGGTCGACGTCTACGTGCCGGGCTGCCCGCCGACGGCCGAGGCGCTGCTGTACGGTGTGCTGCAGCTGCAGACCAAGATCCGCCGCGAAAACACGATCGCCCGCTGAGGCCGCGAATGAGCAAACTCGACACCCTCCAGGCGGCGCTCGAAGCGGCCTTCGTCGGCAAGATCAAGCGCTTGGTGCGCGACCGCGGCGAGCTCACGCTCACCGTCGGCGCCGGCGACTACGCCGCCATTGCGCTCGCGCTGCGCGACGACCCCACGCTGCGCTTCGAGCAGCTGATCGACCTGTGCGGCCTCGACTATTCGTCGTACAAGGACCAGCCGCACGAAGGCCTGCGCTACTGCGTGGTCTCGCACCTGCTCTCGGTCACGCACAACTGGCGCCTGCGCCTGAAGGTGTTCGCGCCCGACGACGACCTGCCGCTGGTCGCATCGGTCAACGACACCTGGAACGCCGCCAACTGGTTCGAGCGCGAGGCCTTCGACCTGTACGGCATCCTGTTCGACGGCCACGTCGACCTGCGCCGCATCCTGACCGACTACGGCTTCATCGGCCACCCGTTCCGCAAGGACTTCCCGACCTCGGGCCATGTCGAGATGCGCTACGACCCCGAGCAGAAGCGCGTGATCTACCAGCCGGTGACGATCGAGCCGCGCGAGATCACGCCGCGCATCATTCGCGAAGACAACTACGGCGGACTGCACTAGAGGCTCGCGCCTCGAGGCGATGACATGGCTGAAATCAAGAACTACACGCTCAATTTCGGACCGCAGCACCCGGCAGCCCACGGCGTGCTGCGACTCGTGCTGGAGCTCGACGGCGAAGTGATCCAGCGCGCCGACCCGCACATCGGCCTGCTGCACCGCGCCACCGAGAAGCTGGCCGAAAGCAAGACCTACATCCAGTCGCTGCCCTACATGGACCGCCTCGACTACGTGTCGATGATGTCCAACGAGCACGCGTACTGCCTGGCCATCGAGCGCCTGCTGGGCGTCGACGTGCCGCTGCGCGCGCAGTACATCCGCGTGATGTTCGCCGAGCTGACGCGGCTGCTGAACCACCTGCTGTGGCTGGGCGCGCACGGGCTCGACTGCGGTGCAATGAACATCCTCATCTACTGCTTCCGCGAGCGCGAAGACCTGTTCGACATGTACGAGGCGGTGTCGGGCGCGCGCATGCACGCGGCCTATTTCCGCCCGGGCGGCGTCTACCGCGACCTGCCCGACGCGATGCCGCAGTACAAGGCCTCGAAGGTGCGCAACGCGAAGACCATCGCGCGCCTGAACGAGAACCGCCAGGGCTCGCTGCTCGACTTCATCGAGGATTTCTGCAAGCGCTTCCCGAAGAACGTCGACGACTACGAGACGCTGCTCACCGACAACCGCATCTGGAAGCAGCGCACCGTGGGCATCGGCGTCGTCAGCCCCGAGCGCGCGCTGAACCTGGGCTTCACCGGCSCSATGCTGCGCGGCTCGGGCATCGCCTGGGACCTGCGCAAGAMGCAGCCCTACGACGTCTATTCGCAGATGGACTTCGACGTGCCGGTCGGCGTCAACGGCGACACCTACGACCGCTACCTGGTGCGCGTCGAGGAGATGCGCCAGGCCAACCGCATCATCCAGCAGTGCGTCGCCTGGCTGCGCGCCAACCCGGGGCCGGTGATCACCGACAACCACAAGGTGGCACCGCCGACGCGCGTCGAGATGAAGTCGAGCATGGAAGAGCTGATCCACCACTTCAAGCTCTTCACCGAAGGTTTCCACGTGCCCGAAGGCGAGGCCTATGCGGCGGTGGAGCACCCGAAGGGCGAGTTCGGCATCTACCTGGTCAGCGACGGCGCCAACAAGCCCTACCGCCTGAAGATCCGCGCCCCCGGCTTCGCCCACCTGGCAGCCCTTGACGAGATGGCCCGTGGCCACATGATCGCCGACGCCGTCGCGGTCATCGGCACGATGGACATCGTGTTCGGAGAGATCGACCGATGAGTTCGCTGATTTCGGACAGCACACGCGCGCGCTTCGACCGCGAAGTGGCCAAGTACCCCGCCGAGCAGAAGCAGTCGGCCGTGATGGCGCTGCTGGCCATCGTGCAGCAGGAGCAGGGCTTCGTCTCGGCCGAGAGCGAGAAGCTCGTCGCCGACTACCTCGGCATGCCGCCGATCGCGGTGCACGAGGTGACGACCTTCTACAACATGTACAACCAGCAGCCGCTGGGCAAGTTCAAGCTGAACGTCTGCACCAACCTGCCGTGCCAGCTGCGCGACGGCCAGACCGCGCTCGAGCACCTGTGCTCGCGCCTGGGCGTCGAAGAAGGCGGCACCACCGCCGATGGCGTGTTCACCGTGCAGAAGAGCGAATGCCTGGGCGCCTGCGCCGACGCGCCGGTGATGCTGGTGAACGACCGCCAGATGTGCAGCTTCATGAACGAGCAGCGCCTCGACGAGCTCGTCGACACGCTGCGCGCGGCCAAGTGAAACGGGAACGATCCATGTCGCAACCCTTGTTGGACCTCTCCAAGTTCCAGGCCACCGGCACCGAGACCTGCTTCCACGGCCGCCACATCGGCGCGCAGATCTATGCCGACCTCGATGGCCGCAACTGGTCGCTGAAGGACTACGTCGCGCGCGGCGGCTACCAGGCGCTGCGCAAGATCCTGACCGGCGAGTTCCAGGGCAGCACCGGCGAACCGATGACGCCCGAGCAGGTGATCGCCGAGGTCAAGACCTCGGGCCTGCGCGGCCGCGGCGGCGCGGGTTTCCCCACCGGCCTGAAGTGGAGCTTCATGCCGCGCCAGTTCCCGGGGCAGAAGTACCTGGTGTGCAACTCGGACGAAGGCGAGCCCGGCACCTGCAAGGACCGCGACATCCTGATGTTCAACCCGCACATCGTCATCGAAGGCATGGCGATCGCGGCCTTCGCGATGGGCATCAGCGTCGGCTACAACTACATCCACGGCGAGATCTTCGAGGTGTACGAGCGCTTCGAAGCCGCCCTCGAAGAAGCACGTGCGGCCGGATTCCTCGGCGACAAGATCCTCGGTTCGAACTTCAGCTTCCAGCTGCATGCCTCGCACGGCTTCGGCGCCTACATCTGCGGCGAAGAGACGGCGCTGCTCGAATCGCTGGAAGGCAAGAAGGGCCAGCCGCGCTTCAAGCCGCCGTTCCCGGCCAGCTACGGCCTGTACGGCAAGCCGACGACGATCAACAACACAGAGACCTTCGCCGCGGTGCCGTGGATCATCCGCAATGGCGGCCAGCCCTACCTCGAGATGGGCAAGCCCAACAACGGCGGCACCAAGATCTTCTCGGTGGTCGGTGACGTCGAGCGTCCCGGCAACTTCGAGGTTCCGCTGGGCACGCCGTTCTCGAAGCTGCTCGAACTCGCCGGCGGCGTGCGCAAGGGCCGCACGCTGAAGGCGGTGATCCCGGGCGGCTCGTCGGCCCCGGTGCTGCCGGCGTCCATCATGATGGACACGACGATGGACTACGACGCCATCGCCAAGGCCGGCTCGATGCTGGGCTCGGGCGCAGTCATCGTGATGGACGACACCCGCTGCATGGTCAAGAGCCTGCTGCGCCTGTCGTACTTCTACATGCACGAGAGCTGCGGCCAGTGCACGCCGTGCCGCGAAGGCACCGGCTGGCTGTTCCGCATGGTCGATCGCATCGAGCACGGCCAGGGCCGCATGGAAGACATCGACCTGCTGAACTCGGTGGCCGACAACATCCAGGGCCGCACCATCTGCGCGCTCGGCGACGCCGCGGCGATGCCGGTGCGCGCGATGATCAAGCACTTCCGTGATGAGTTCATCCATCACATCGAACACAAGACCTGCGCAGTCAAGGCTCACGCATGATTGAAATCGAACTCGACGGCCAGAAGGTGCAGGTCACCGAAGGCAGCATGGTGATGCATGCCGCCGACAAGGCCGGCACCTACATCCCGCACTTCTGCTACCACAAGAAGCTGTCGATCGCGGCCAACTGCCGCATGTGCCTGGTCGACGTCGAGAAGGCGCCGAAGCCGATGCCGGCCTGCGCCACGCCGGTGACGCAGGGCATGATCGTGCGCACCAAGAGCGACAAGGCGCTGAAGGCGCAGCAGGGCGTGATGGAGTTCCTGCTGATCAACCACCCGCTCGACTGCCCGATCTGCGACCAGGGCGGCGAATGCCAGCTGCAGGACCTGGCCGTCGGCTACGGAGGCTCGTCGTCGCGCTACACCGAAGAGAAGCGCGTCGTCTTCCACAAGGACGTCGGCTCGCTGATCTCGATGGAGGAGATGAGCCGCTGCATCCACTGCACGCGCTGCGTGCGCTTCGGCCAGGAAGTGGCGGGCGTGATGGAGCTCGGCATGATCCACCGCGGCGAGCACTCCGAGATCACCACCGTGGCCGGCGACACCGTCGACTCCGAGCTGTCGGGCAACATGATCGACATCTGCCCGGTCGGCGCGCTGACCAGCAAGCCGTTCCGCTACAGCGCCCGTACCTGGGAGCTGTCGCGCCGCAAGAGCGTGAGCCCGCACGACGGCACCGGCGCCAACCTGATCGTGCAGGTCAAGAGCAACAAGGTGATGCGCGTCGTTCCGCTGGAGAACGAGGACGTCAACGAGTGCTGGCTGGCCGACCGCGACCGCTTCTCGTACGAGGCCGTCAACAGCGACCAGCGCCTGACCGCGCCGATGATCAAGCAGGGCGGCGAGTGGAAGACCGTCGACTGGACCACCGCGCTCGAGTACGTGGCCAAGGGCCTGACGCAGATCAAGGCCGACCACGGTGCCAAGAGCATCGGCGCGGTCGGCTCGGCGCACAGCACGGTCGAAGAGCTGCACCTGCTGGCCAGGCTGGTGCGCGGGCTGGGCAGCGAGAACATCGACTTCCGCGCGCGCCATGCCGATTTCCGCGCCGCCGATGGCGTGCGCTGGCTGGGCACCACGGTGGCCTCGCTGTCGACGCTGCAGCGCGTGCTGGTGGTGGGCTCGTTCCTGCGCAAGGACCATCCGCTGTTCGCGCAGCGCATCCGCCAGGCCGCCCGCAAGGGCGCCAAGGTGCACAGCCTGCATGCGCTGGCCGATGACTGGCTGATGCCGATGGCAGGCCAGCAGGCGGTGGCGCCGAGCGGCTGGGTGCAGGCGCTGGCCGAGATCGCTGCTGCGGTTGCCGCCGCGAAGGGCGGGGCCGCCCCGTTGGCCGCCACCGCGACCGACGCCGCGAAGGCCGTCGCCGCCTCGCTGCTGGGCGGCGAGCGCAAGGCCGTGCTGCTGGGCAATGCTGCCGCGCAGCACCCGCAGGCCGGCGAGCTGCTGGCGCTGGCGAACTGGATCGGTGCCGAGACCGGCGCCACCGTCGGCTACCTGACCGAAGCCGCCAACACCGTCGGCGCGCAGCTCGTCAACGCGCTGCCGGGTGCCGGCGGCCTGAATGCCGGGCAGATGCTCAGCGGTTCGCTGCGCGCCTGCGTGCTGCTGAACGTCGAGCCCGAGTTCGATGCCGCCAACCCGGTGGTCGCGAAGACCGCGCTGCAGTCGGCCGACATGGTGGTGGCCCTCACGCCGTTCAAGGACGCCGCGCTCGACGTCGCCGACGTGCTGCTGCCGATCGCGCCGTTCACCGAGACCTCGGGCACCTTCGTCAATGCAGAAGGCCGCGTGCAGGGCTTCCACGGTGTCGTGAAGCCGCTGGGCGATGCACGGCCCGCCTGGAAGGTGCTGCGCGTGCTGGGCAACGTGCTGGGCCTGAAGGGCTTCGAGCACGAGACGTCCGAAGAGGTGCGCGCCGAGGCGCTGGGCGACGTCAGCACCATCGTCGCGCGGCTGAGCAACGCGACGTCGCAGGCCGTCGCGGCGACCGCGCCGGGTACCGGCCTGGAGCGCATCGCCGACGTGCCGATCTACTCGGCCGACGCGCTGGTGCGCCGCGCCACCTCGCTGCAGCTGACCGCCGATGCGCGGCCGCCGGTCGCCTCCGTCGGCTCGGCGCAATGGTCGCAGCTCGGCCTGAAGGACGGCGACACCGTGCGCCTGTCGCAGGGCAGCGCCGCGATCACGCTGCCGGCGCGCCTGGATGAAAGCCTGGCCGCCCACACGGTGCGCGTGCCGGCCGGCCATGCGCTGACCGCCGCCCTGGGCGCGATGTTCGGTCCGCTGTCGATCGAGAAGGCCTGAAGGACCCCCCATGATCGATTCCTTCAACAACCTCGGCACGCAGTACCTGGGCGTCGCCTGGCCGGTGATCTGGACGCTGATCAAGATCATCGTCGTCGTCGCACCGCTGATGGGCTGCGTCGCCTACCTGACGCTGTGGGAGCGCAAGGCCATCGGCTGGACGCAGATCCGCCCGGGCCCGAACCGCGTCGGCCCGTGGGGCCTGCTGACGCCGATCGCCGATGCGGTCAAGCTGATCTTCAAGGAGATCATCCTGCCGACGGCCGCCAACCGGCCGCTGTTCCTGCTCGGCCCGGTGATGACCATCATGCCGGCGCTGGCCGCGTGGGCCGTGGTGCCGTTCGGCCCCGAGGTGGCGCTGGCCAACATCAACGCCGGCCTGCTGTTCCTGATGGCGATCACCTCGCTCGAGGTGTATGGCGTGATCATCGCCGGCTGGGCCTCGAACTCGAAGTACGCCTTCCTCGGCGCGCTGCGCGCCTCGGCGCAGATGGTCAGCTACGAGATCGCGATGGGCTTCGCGCTGGTCGTCGTGCTGATGGTCAGCGGCAGCCTCAACATGACCGACATCGTGCTGGGGCAGGGCAAGGGCTTCGCGGCCAGCCACGGCTTCTCGCTCTTCTCGTGGAACTGGCTGCCGCTGCTGCCGATCTTCGTCGTCTATTTCATCTCGGGCCTGGCGGAGACCAACCGCCACCCGTTCGACGTGGTCGAAGGCGAATCCGAGATCGTGGCCGGCCACATGGTCGAGTACTCGGGCATGGCGTTCGCGATGTTCTTCCTCGCCGAATACGCCAACATGATCCTGGTCTCGATCCTGTGCGTGACGCTGTTCCTCGGCGGCTGGCTGTCGCCGCTCGACTTCGCGCCGTTCACCTGGATCCCGGGCTGGATCTGGCTGGGCCTGAAGACCTTCGTCGTCGTCACCATGTTCCTGTGGGTGCGTTCCACCTTCCCGCGCTTCCGCTACGACCAGATCATGCGTCTGGGCTGGAAGATCTTCATCCCGGTCACGCTGGTGTGGCTGGTGGTGGTGGGGCTGTGGTTGCAGTCGCCGCTGAGTCTCTGGAAATAAGGGAAGAAGACCATGTCTGCTGTGGCTTCCATCAAGGACCTGTTCTCGAGCTTCATGCTCACCGAGCTGTTCAAGGGCCTGGCCCTGACCGGCCGGCACTTCCTGTCGCCGCACATCACCGTGCAGTTCCCGGAGGAGAAGACGCCGGCCTCGCCGCGCTTTCGCGGCCTGCACGCGCTGCGCCGGTATGAAAACGGCGAAGAGCGCTGCATCGCCTGCAAGCTGTGCGAAGCGGTGTGCCCGGCGCTGGCGATCACGATCGAATCCGAGGTGCGCGACGACGGTTCGCGCCGCACCACGCGCTACGACATCGACCTGACCAAGTGCATCTTCTGCGGCTTCTGCGAAGAGAGCTGCCCGGTCGACTCGATCGTCGAGACGCACATCTTCGAATACCACGGCGAAAAGCGCGGCGACCTGTACTTCACCAAGGACATGCTGCTGGCCGTGGGCGACCGCTACGAGGCCGAGATCGCCGCCAACAAGGAGGCTGACGCCCGCTACCGCTGACCGTCCCCGGACGGTCGGCGCACGGTGCTCGACAAGAATATGGACATCCCGACCGCGCTTTTCTACATCTTCTCGGCCGTGCTGCTGGGAGCTTCCTTCCGCGTCATCACCGCGCGCAGCCCGGTGCATGCCGCGCTGTTCCTGGTGCTCGCGTTCTTCTCGGCGTCCTGCGTGTGGATGCTGCTGCAGGCCGAGTTCCTCGCGATCTCGCTGGTGCTGGTCTACGTCGGCGCCGTGATGGTGCTGTTCCTGTTCGTCGTGATGATGCTCGACATCAACGTCGACTCGCTGCGCCAGGGCTTCTGGAAGCACTTCCCGGTGGCTGGCCTGGTCGGCGCGATCATCGTGCTCGAGATGGCTGCGGTGCTGATCCCCGGCTTCGACGTGCGCAGCGCTCCGGTGACCGATGCGGCCTCGCTGCAGCTGGGCAACACCAAGCTGCTGGGCATCCAGATCTACACCCACTACCTGTACCCGCTGCAGATCGCGGCCGTGCTGCTGCTGGTGGCCATCGTCGCCGCCATCGCGCTGACGCTTCGCAAGCGCAAGGATTCGAAGGCGATGGACGCCTCGCAGCAGGTGCGTGCGAAGAAGGCCGACCGCGTGCGCATCATCAAGATGGCCGCCGAGGTCGAAGCCCCCCCCGAAGCCTCCGCAACAGCGCCGGCCGCCCCCGCAGCTGGAGACGTCAAGCCATGAGCCCCGTGACGCTGAGCCACTACCTGACGCTGGGCGCGATCCTGTTCGCGCTGTCGGTGATCGGCATCTTCCTGAACCGCAAGAACCTGATCGTGCTGCTGATGGCCATCGAGCTGATGCTGCTGGCGGTCAACCTGAACTTCGTCGCGTTCTCGCACTACCTGGGCGACATGGCGGGGCAGGTGTTCGTGTTCTTCATCCTGACCGTCGCTGCCGCGGAATCCGCGATCGGCCTCGCGATCCTGGTCGTGCTGTTCCGCAACCGCGCCACGATCAACGTCGACGAGCTGGACTCCCTCAAGGGCTGAGCACAACAACATGTCAGCAACACTCTCCCAGAACATGCTGCTCGCGGTGCCGCTGGCGCCGCTGGTCGGTGCCGTCGTCGCCGGCCTGTTCGGCAAGCAGGTGGGCCGCCGCGGCGCGCACACCGTCACCATCCTCGGCGTGCTGATCGCCTTCATCATCTCGGCGATGACGCTGAAGGCGGTGGCCGTCGACGGCGCGCGCTTCAACGCCACCGTCTACGAGTGGATGACGCTCGGCTCGCTGAAGATGGAGATCGGCTTCCTGGTCGACGGCCTCACCGCGATGATGATGTGCGTCGTCACCTTCGTGTCGCTGATGGTGCACATCTACACCATCGGCTACATGGAGGAAGACCCGGGTTACCAGCGCTTCTTCTCGTACATCTCGCTGTTCACCTTCTCGATGCTGATGCTCGTGATGAGCAACAACATGCTGCAGCTGTTCTTCGGCTGGGAGGCGGTGGGCCTGGTGTCGTACCTGCTGATCGGCTTCTGGTTCACGCGGCCGACGGCGGTGTTCGCCAACATGAAGGCCTTCATCGTCAACCGCGTCGGCGACTTCGGCTTCATCCTCGGCATCGGCCTGCTGCTGGCCTTCGGCAACACGCTGAACTACAGCGAGATCTTCGCCAAGGCGCCCGAGCTGGCCAAGGCGGTGTTCCCCGGCACCGAATGGATGCTGCTGACGGTGGCCTGCATCTGCCTCTTCATCGGTGCGATGGGCAAGAGCGCGCAGTTCCCGCTGCACGTGTGGCTGCCCGACTCGATGGAAGGCCCGACCCCGATCTCGGCACTGATCCACGCGGCGACCATGGTGACGGCCGGCATCTTCATGGTGGCGCGCATGTCGCCGCTGTTCGAGCTGTCCGACGTGGCGCTGAGCTTCGTGCTGGTGATCGGCGCGATCACCGCGCTGTTCATGGGCTTCCTGGGCATCATCCAGAACGACATCAAGCGCGTGGTCGCGTACTCGACGCTGTCGCAGCTGGGCTACATGACGGTGGCGCTGGGCGCCTCGGCCTACTCGGTGGCGGTGTTCCACCTGATGACGCACGCGTTCTTCAAGGCGCTGCTGTTCCTGGCCGCCGGCTCGGTGATCATCGGCATGCACCACGACCAGGACATCCGCAACATGGGCGGCCTGCGCAAGTACATGCCCATCACCTGGATCACCTCGCTGCTGGGTTCGCTGGCGCTGATCGGCACGCCGCTGTTCGCGGGCTTCTACTCGAAGGACAGCATCATCGAGGCGGTGCACGCGAGCCACCTGCCGGGCGCCGGCTTCGCGTACTTCGCGGTCATCGTCGGCGTGTTCGTGACGGCCTTCTATTCCTTCCGGATGTATTTCCTGGTCTTCCACGGCAAGGAGAACTTCCGCCACAAGCCGTTCCCGGGCGAGCATGATCATCACGACGACGATCATGGCCACCACGAGCCGCACGTGCCGCACGAATCGCCGTGGGTCGTCACCGCGCCGCTGCTGTTGCTGGCGATCCCGTCGGTCGTGATCGGCTTCATGACCATCCAGGGCATGCTGTACGGCGGTTTCTTCGAGGATGCGATCTTCATCAACCCGGAGAAGCACCCGGCGATGGAGGAGATGAAGAACGAGTTCCACGGCGCGGTCGCGATGGCGCTGCACGGGCTGATGTCGCTGCCGTTCTGGCTCGCACTGGCCGGCGTGGTCACGGCCTACGTGTTCTACATGGTCAAGCCGGCGATCCCGGCGTGGTTCAAGTCGAAGTTCGGCTTCGTCTACACCATCCTCGAGAACAAGTACTACTTCGACTGGTTCAACGAGAACGTGCTGGCCGCCGGCTCGCGCCTGCTCGGCCGCGGCCTGTGGAAGGGCGGCGACGTCGGCATCATCGACAACATCGTCATCGACGGCTCGGCCAAGGCGGTCGGCGCGTTCGCGTCGGTGGTGCGCGTGGTGCAGACCGGCTACCTCTACTGGTATGCGCTGGTGATGATCCTCGGCGTGATCCTCCTGATGACCTGGCAGCTGTGGGGGCCGCTGATGAGCGCGGCCGGCAGCCTGCTGGGCAAGTAAAAGCGGCACCGGAGAACAAGAACATGGGTTTGTTGAGCCTTGCCATCTGGCTGCCGATCGTCGCGGGCGTCGTCCTGCTGCTGGTCGGCCGCGACGAGCATGCGAACGCGGTGCGCTGGATCGCGCTGGTCGCGGCGATCGCGAGCTTCGTCGTCACGATTCCGCTGATCACCGGCTTCGACGCCGGCACCGCGGCGATGCAGTTCCAGGAGAACCTGGCCTGGATCGAGCGCCTGAACGTGCACTACCACCTGGGCGTGGACGGCATCTCGGTGTGGTTCGTGCTGCTGACCGCCTTCATCACCGTCATCGTCGTGATCGCCGCATGGCAGGTGATCACCGAGCGCGTCAACCAGTACATGGGCGCGTTCCTGATCCTGTCGGGCATCATGGTCGGCGTGTTCAGCGCGCTCGACGGCCTGCTGTTCTACGTATTCTTCGAGGCCACGCTGATCCCGATGTACATCATCATCGGCGTCTGGGGCGGCCCGCGGCGCGTCTACGCGGCCTTCAAGTTCTTCCTGTACACGCTGGCCGGCTCGCTGCTGATGCTGATCGCGCTGATCTTCCTGTACTTCAAGTCGGGCGGCAGCTTCGAGATCCTGACCTGGCACAAGCTGCCGCTGGGCATGTCGGCGCAGACACTGCTCTTCTTCGCGTTCTTCGCGGCCTTTGCCGTCAAGGTGCCGATGTGGCCGGTGCACACCTGGCTGCCCGATGCCCACGTCGAGGCGCCCACCGGCGGTTCGGTGGTGCTGGCCGCCATCATGCTGAAGCTGGGTGCCTACGGCTTCCTGCGCTTCTCGCTGCCCATCCTGCCGGACGCGAGCCACAAGTGGGCCTGGTTCATCATCGCGCTGTCGCTGATCGCCGTGGTCTACATCGGCCTGGTCGCGCTGGTGCAGCAGGACATGAAGAAGCTGGTGGCCTATTCGTCGATCGCCCACATGGGCTTCGCGACGCTCGGCTTCTTCATCTTCAGCGAGCTGGGCATCTCGGGCGCATTGGTGCAGATGATCTCGCACGGCTTCGTGTCGGGCGCGATGTTCCTGTGCATCGGCGTGCTGTACGACCGGGTGCACTCGCGCGAGATCGCCAGCTACGGCGGTGTCGTCAACACCATGCCCAAGTTTGCCGCCTTTGCGGTGCTGTTCGCGATGGCCAACTGCGGCCTGCCGGGCACCGGCGGCTTCGTCGGCGAGTGGATGGTGATCCTGGGCGCGGTGAAGGCCAACTTCTGGCTCGGCGCGCTGGCCGCCACCACGCTGGTGTTCGGCGCCGCGTACACGCTGTGGATGGTCAAGCGCGTCTACTTCGGCCCGGTGGCCAACGAGGACGTGCGCGCGCTGCAGGACCTGAACGCCCGCGAGTTCGGCATGCTGGCCGTGCTGGCCATCGCCGTGCTGTGGATGGGCGTGTACCCGAAGCCCTTTACCGACACCATGCACGTCAGCGTGACCGAACTGCTGAAGCACGTGGCCGTCTCGAAACTGAATTGATGCGGCGGCAATGATGATCAAAGACATGAACTGGCTGGCCGTCTACCCGGAACTGGTGCTGCTCGCGATGGCCTGCGTCGTGGCCATGGTTGACCTGTGGGTCACCGATCCGAAGCGCACGCCGACCTACTGGCTGACGCAGGCGACGCTGGCCGTCGTCGCGGCGATGCACCTGGTCTACTTCGACCAGGGCTTCACCGTCTACGGCATGCAGCGCATGATGGTGACCGACCCGCTGGGCCACCTGCTGGGCTTCTTCGCGGCGCTGGCGGTGATGGTGACGCTGGTGTATGCGCGGCCCTACGCCGAGAGCCGCGAGATGCTGAAGGGCGAGCTCTTCACGCTGTCGCTGTTCTCGCTGCTGGGCATCTCGGTGATGCTGGCGGCCAACAACTTCCTGGTGGTCTACCTGGGCCTGGAGCTGATGTCGCTGTCGCTGTATGCGCTGACCGCGATGCGCCGCGACCACGCCCAGTCGACCGAAGCCGCGATGAAGTACTTCGTGCTGGGCGCGCTGGCCAGCGGCTTCCTGCTGTACGGCCTGTCGATGATGTACGGCGCGACCGGCTCGCTCGACATCCCGAACGTCTTCAACGCGATCTCCACCGGCCAGATCAACCCGACCGTGCTGGTGTTCGGCGTGGTGTTCATCGTCGCCGGCCTCGCGTTCAAGCTCGGTGCCGTGCCCTTCCACATGTGGCTGCCCGACGTCTACCACGGTGCGCCGACGGCGGTCACGGTGCTGATCGCCGGTGCGCCCAAGCTGGCGGCCTTCGCGATGACCTTCCGGCTGCTGGTCGAGGGCCTGTCCGGCGTGGCCGGCGACTGGCAGCAGATGATGATGGTGCTGGCCGTTGCGTCGATGTTCCTCGGCAACCTGGCGGCCATCGCGCAGAGCAACCTGAAGCGGATGCTGGCGTACTCGACGATCGCTCAGATGGGCTTCATGCTGCTCGGCTTCACGACCACCGTGATCACCGGCAACACGCTGTCGGCCTCGAACGGCTACAGCTCGGCGCTGTTCTACATGGTGACCTACGTCTTCACGACGCTGGGCACCTTCGGCATCGTGATGCTGCTGTCGCGGCCGGGCTTCGAGTCGGAGAACATCGACGACCTGAAGGGCCTGGGCAAGCGCAACCCGTGGTTTGCCGGCGTGATGGCGATCTTCATGTTCTCGCTGGCCGGCATCCCGCCGACGGTGGGCTTCTACGCCAAGCTGGCGGTGCTGCAGGCGCTGGTCACCACCAACGTCACCGGCTACATCGTGATCGCGGTGCTGGCGGTGCTGCTGTCGCTGGTCGGCGCGTTCTACTACCTGCGCCTGGTGAAGGTGATGTACTTCGACGAGCCGGTCGACACGCAGCCCATCGTGGCCGGCAGCGACGTGCGCATGGTGCTGTCGCTGAACGGTGCCGCGGTGCTGTTCTTCGGCATCCTGCCGGGCGGGCTGATGGCCTTGTGCTCGCAGGCCATCGTCAAGGCACTGGCCACCTGACGCGATGGGCGCGCCGCACGGACCGTCCGCCGGCGATCCGCGGCTGCGCCCCGATTGCGTGCAGTCGGAGCAAGCCTGGCAAGGCCAGTTCCTTGACGTGCGCTGCGATCAGGCCCGACTGCCCGATGGCAGTCTCGGCCGGCGCGAATACCTGGTGCATCCCGGTGCGGTGATGGTGGTGCCGCTGCTGGACGACGGGCGCGTCGTGATCGAGCGCCAGTACCGCTACCCGATGGGGCGCGAGATGATCGAGTTCCCGGCCGGCAAGCTGGACGCGGGCGAATCGACCTGGACCTGCGCGCGCCGCGAGCTGGCCGAGGAAACCGGCTACACCGCCGCCGAATGGGCACGCGCCGGCGTGCTGCACAACGCGATCGCCTACTCGACCGAAGGCATCGAGGTCTGGTTCGCACGCGGGCTGACGCCCGGTGCGCGGCAGCTCGACCATGGCGAGTTCCTGGAGGTCGAGGTCGCGAGCGTCGACGCGCTGGAGCAGCTGGCGCGCGAGGGGGCGCTGACCGACGCGAAGACCCTGATCGGCCTGATGTGGTTGCAGAATTGGCGCGCCGGCCGTTGGGACATCGCGTGGCAGGCTGCGCCTTGAGCCGCGGCTGACCATAATGCGGGCATGAAAGTGCTCAACCTGTGCTGCGCGCACGACCATCGCTTCGAAGGCTGGTTCGGCTCGGAGGCCGATTTCCAGTCGCAGTTCGACGGCGGCCTGGTCGAATGCCCGCTGTGCGGCGACAAGGCGGTGAAGCGGCTGCCGAGCGCGCCGCGGCTCAACGTGTCGGGCGCGCGCGAGATCCGCACCCTGCCGGCCGCCGAGCGCGAGCAGCCGGCCACGCCCGAGGCGGTCACGATGCAGGCGATGTGGCTGAAGGCGGTGCAGCACGTGATGGCCCACACCGACGACGTCGGCGAGCGCTTTGCCGAAGAGGCGCGGCGCATCCACTACGGCGAGACCACCGAGCGGGCGATCCGAGGGCAGGCGACGCGCGAGGATGCGCAGGCCCTGGCCGACGAGGGCATCGACGTGATGTCGTTGCCGATGCCCGCCGCCGCGAAAGGGCGCCTGCAGTAGCCCGGATGCCAATCCGGGACATGTCGGACAAACCCTGGATTGGTCGCCGGGCTACGTGACCCGCCCGGGGTTCATCGTGCCGCGCGGATCCAGCGCCGCCTTGATCGCCCGCATCAACCCCAGCGCCACCGGCGACTTGCGCAAGGCCAGTTCCTCGCGCTTCAAGGCCCCGATGCCATGTTCGGCCGAGATCGAGCCCCCGCAGGCGCCGACCGCGTCGTACACCAGCGTGTTGACCTCGGGCTCGCGCAGGTGCAGGAACTCCTTCGCATCCACCCCTTCCGGGGCCTGCACGTTGTAGTGGAGGTTGCCGTCCCCCAGGTGCCCGAAGTTGACCAGCCGCACGCCCGGCACCGCCGCGCGCAGCGCCGCATCGGTGGAAGCGACGAAATCCGGGATGCGCGACACCGGCAGCGAGATGTCGTGCTTGATGTTCAGGCCTTCCTCCGACTGCGCCAGCGGGATCGATTCGCGCAGGTGCCACAGCCCGTTCGACTGGTCGATGCTCTCGGCCACCGCCGCGTCGCTGATCAGCCCGCGCTCCAGCGCCGTCTCCAGCAGACCCTCGAACAGCCCGCGCGCATGGGACTCTCCCTCGGTGTCCGACTGCTCCAGCAGCACGGTCCACGGCGACGGCGGCAGCGGTTGCCGCAGCTGCGGGAAGTGCCTGCGCACCAGCCCGAGCGCGAACTCGCCCATCACCTCGAAGCCGGTCAAGCCGGCCCCGAGCCGCGCCTGCGCCAGTTGCAGCAGCTCGACCGCCGCCGCCAGCGAGGGCAGGGCGGCCAGCGCCGTCAGCGTCGCGGCCGGTTGCGGGTAGAGCTTCAGCGTGGCCGCGGTGATGATGCCCAGCGTGCCCTCGCTGCCGACGAAGATGCGCGTCAGGTCGTAGCCCGCCGACGACTTCTTCGCGCGGCGCGCCGTGCGCACGATCTTGCCTTCGGCCGTGACGACGGTCAGCGCCAGCACGTTCTCGCGCATCGAGCCATAGCGCACCGCATTGGCCCCCGACGCGCGCGTCGCCGCCATGCCGCCGATCGACGCCTCGGAGCCCGGCTCGACCGGGAAGAACAGGCCCGTGTCCTTCACCTCGGCATTCAGCTGCGAGCGGCTGACGCCCGCCTGCACCGTCGCCGTCATGTCCTGCGAGTTGATCGTCAGCACCTCGTTCATCTCGGACAGGTCGATCGCGATGCCGCCTTGGTCGGCCAGGATGTGCCGCTCGATCGACGTGGTCGCACCGAACGCGCTCACCGCCACCCGGTGCATCGCGCACAGCCGCACGATCTCGGCCACCTCTTCCGTCGTGTGGGCGAAGACCACGCCCTCCAGTGCGACCGGCTCGCCCGGCGGCGCATTCCAGCCCTGCCGCTCGCGCACGGCCATGCCGGGCGAGAAACGCAGGCCGAAGCGCTGGCGCAGCGCATCGAGCAGCGACGCCGGCGCACGCGGCGCGGCGACGGGAACGGGGGAAGGAACGGCAAGGTCGATCATGGGGTCCTCTCTGAGATCAACGGATCGCGCCTGTGAACCGGCGCTTGGCATGTTCGAAAGCCTAAGAGCAAATCGCGCGGGATCCGAGCGCCGAGCCATACAACATCCAGAAGGCGCCTTCTCGATTTCAGATGGCTGGCGGCAAACCTTCGCGACCAGATGCAATGCCTTGCATCCGGCGGTTCAGCCGTTCGCGCTCGGGCTGCGCACGCCACGCCACGGCGAGTTGCGCACGACGTGTCGGATGGCTGCCACGGCGGCCGTCAGCACGCAGTCGGTGGCACGCATGCGCGGTGCGTTCGAGGTGCAGCAGACGGCCGCCACGCGCGTGATCGCCGGCCGCGTGATCTCGACGACGGCGAGCTTCTTCTGCTGCACCTCGGTTTCGATGCTGGGCCACGGCAGCACGGTGGAGCCGAGGTCGGCCGCCACCGCCTGCTTCATCAGCGTCAGCGAGTTCATCTCGGCCACGATGACCGGCGGCGACAGCCCGGCGCGCAGCATGGCGCGTTCGACGCGCTGGCGCACGCCCTGCTCCAGCTCGGGCAGCACCAGCTCGACGCCCTGCAGTTCGCGCAGCGTGATGAGCTTTCGCCGTGCCAGCCGCGACCGGGGGTGCACGACGAGGAACAGCCGCTCCTCCATCACGCGCACGGTCTCCAGCCCTTCGAGGTTGCCATCGTCGAAGACCACGCCGAGCATCAAGCGGCCGCTCTTTACCCATTCGAGGATGGTGCCGCTCAGCTCTTCGTAGACCTGCAGCCGGATCGACGGGTGCCGCGTCCGAACCTCGTTGAAGATGGGCAGCGCCAGCGGCGCGGCCAGGCTCAGCGGAATGCCGACGCTGACCTGTCCGCCCGGCTCGGCGGAACAGCCTGACACCGCCTCGTGCGCGTCGTCGGCTTGCTTCAGGATGGTCCGCGCATAGCGGTACAGGTGCAGCCCCGACTCGGTCGGCGACACGCCGCGCGCATTGCGATGCAGCAGCATGATCTTGAACTCGTCTTCGAGCGCGGCCACCTGGTGGCTCAGCGCGGACTGCGCGACGTGCAGCACCCCCGCGGCGCGGGACAGGCTTCCCAGATCGACGATGCGCACGAAATAGCGAAGCTGTCTCAGCTCGATGGTGACCCCCGCTTTCGCTTCATGGGTGGCGCGCGTGGCGTCAGCGCTGGTGGGCCAGCGCCGGCAGCGGCTCGGCCGCCGTCCCGGTGCGCAGCGGATCGGCCAGCGACGGGTCGACCTGCAACAGGTACGGCTCGTCGCAGTCGAGCAGCTCGCGCACCGCGCGCTCGATGCCGGCGGCCGATTTGAGGCGATGGATGCGCCAGCCGAAGGCGCGCGCGATGGCCGCCACGTCGGGCCGCTGCATCATCACCGCCGGTGCGGCACCGCAGGCCGCCGTGCTGCGCCGCAGGTCGGCGACCGGCGACGGGAAGACCACCAGTTTCAGCGGCCAGCCATGGTCGGCCACGGATTGCAATTCGTGCAGGGTCGGCAGCAAGGCATTGGCGTCGCTCAGGCAGACCACCGGCCGCTGCGGCTGCGCCGCCAGCGCGCCGATGGCCGCCGGCAGCGCGAAGCCCGGCATGCCGGCGCCGCCGGACACCAGCCAGCGCCCCGGGTGCTCGTGGCGCAGTTGGTGGGCGGCGGCCACCTGCTGCACACCATCGTCGACCGCCACCACCGCGCCGCGCAGCGCCAGCTCGTCGCGCAGCGCGCCGAGCACCTGCTCGCCGATCGGCGCCCGCGCGGCCGGGTCGGGCGCGCACTGCAGCCGCCACTGCGCGATCTGGGCCCACCAGTCGTCCAGCCGGCCGGGCGCATCGGCTGCGGCTGCGAAGCCCGGCAGCTGCAGCAGGCAGCGGCCGACGCCTTTCAGCACCTCGGCGCAATCGCCGACCAGCGGCGTGGCGGATGCACAGACCTTGTTGATGCTGGTGGGGTCGATGTCGACGTGGACCAGCTCGCCCGGTATCGCGGGACCGCCCGGCGCATCGTTCGCGCACGCCGGCGGGCGCGAACGCTCATCGAGGCGCGCGCCGACGCAGACAACCAGGTCGGCATGCAGCAATGCCAGGTTCGCGACCGGGCTGCCCCCGGTGCCCAGCCACCCGAGCAGGCTGCGCGCGCCCGACGGCAAGGCACCGAGCGCCGTCATCGTCAGCGCGCAGGGGATGTCGGTGAAGCGCACGAACTCGGCCAGTGCCGCGCAGGCGTGCGGCCCGGACCGGACCAGCCCGCCGCCGGCATAGAGCAGCGGCCGGCGCGCGGCGTGGATCTGGCTCGCGGCGTGTGCCAGGCGGCGATCGGGCGGCAGCCTCGGCAAGCCGCCGGACTTGTGCGAGCCGCCGGCCGCGTGGCCGATGCGCTGGTATGGCGTGACGTCGCGCTGMACGTCGATCGGCACCTCGACCAGCACCGGCCCGTGGCGGCCGTCGCGGGCGACGCGGGCGGCCCGCTCGACGATGCCGGCGGCCTCGTGCACCGCCGCGATGCGCCGGTTCCACTTGGTGACCGGCCGCGTGATGCCGAGCGCGTCGCATTCGCGGAACGCGTCGGTGCCGATCAGCTCGGAGCTGACCTGCCCGGCGATGCACAGCAGCGGCACCGAATCGGCCAGCGCGCTCATCAGCCCCGGCACCGCCGCCGCGATGCCCGGCCCGCCGCACACCAGCACCGCCGCCATGCGCCCCGTCGCCTTCGCGTGGCCCTCGGCCGCGTGCACCGCCGCGCGCTCCTGCGACAGCCGCACGACGCGTGCACCGACGTGTGCGCTGATCGCCTCGCACAGCGGCGCGATCAGGGCCCCGCCGCTGCACAGGAAGAACATGTCGACGTCGACGTCGACCAGGGCCTGGATCACGGCCTGCGCACCGCTGAGCCGGGCGGGCCCGGCACGCCGCGCGTCGATGCGCCGTGCCTCGATGAACGAGGAGGTTGAAGGAGTCTGCTCCATGCTGTCTCTCTGCGCTGAAAGGATCGGCCGACCGCGCGCTGCGGTGGCCGTCGAGCCCCGGACGGAACAACACCTGGGGGGCCTAGCTTGCGTCGCAATTGCGGGGAAAAAGTGCAGGCCGTTGGGCCCGTGTCCCCTGCAGGCAGCGGAATCGTGTTCCGGCGACGTCTTCGGATGCAGTCGATGCTAGTGAGCTTTGGGGCGCCTGGGCGTTGGCAGCCATATGCCCTGTCGATACCGCCATCTGCAAAACAGATGGCAGCGGCCGGCCGGCTGCAAAGTGCTGCATCCAAGGCAGCAGCCCCGGGGCCAGTGAACTGGCGCCCGGGGCTGCGAAGAAGGCGTGGAACGCGGAAGGGACGCGGGCGTCAGCCCATGTGCAGGCCGCCGTTGACCGAGAAGTCGGCCCCGGTCGCGAAGCCGGATTCGTCGGACGCGACCCAGGACACGATGGACGCGATGTCGTCCGGCGTGCCCAGGCGCTTGACCGGGATGCCGGCGACGATCTTGTCGAGCACGTCCTGGCGGATCGCCTTGACCATGTCGGTGGCGATGTAGCCCGGCGACACGGTGTTGACCGTCACGCCCTTGTTGGCCACTTCCTGTGCCAGTGCCATCGTGAAGCCGTGCATGCCGGCCTTGGCGGCCGAGTAGTTGGTCTGGCCGAACTGGCCCTTCTCGCCGTTGACCGAGCTGATGTTGATGATGCGGCCCCAGCCCTTCTCGAGCATGTCGTCGATCACCTGCTTGGTGACGTTGAACAGGCTGGTCAGGTTGGTCTCGATCACCGCATCCCAGTCGGCGCGGCTCATCTTGCGGAACATGCCGTCGCGCGTGATGCCGGCGTTGTTGACCAGCACGTCGATCGGGCCGATCTCGGCCTTGGTCTTCTGGAACGCGGCGACGGTGGAATCCCAGTCGCCGACGTTGCCGACCGAGGCGTGGAAGGTGTAGCCGAGTGCCTTCTGCTCGTTCAGCCACTTCGTGAAATCGCGGCTCGGCCCGCAGCCGGCCACCACGGTGAAGCCGTCCTTGTGCAGGCGCTGGCACATCGTGGTTCCGATGCCGCCCATGCCTCCGGTCACGTAGGCGATCTTCTGTGTCATTTGTTTTCTCCTGGGAATGAGTGCAGACACCCGAGCGTCGTCGCGCCCGGGTGCCGCGTCAACCGGGGTTCGCCCGAGGCTAATACCGGCTTAACGTTCGACGGTCAGTGCAACGCCCATGCCACCACCGATGCACAGGCTGGCGATGCCCTTCTTCGCGTCGCGCCGCTGCATCTCGTGCAGCAGCGTCACCAGGATGCGGCAGCCGGATGCACCGATGGGGTGCCCGATCGCGATCGCACCGCCGTTGACGTTGACCTTGCTGACGTCCCAACCCATCTCGTTGTTCACCGCGCAGGCCTGGGCCGCGAAGGCTTCGTTGATCTCGAGCAGGTCGAGGTCACCGGGCTTCCAGCCGGCGCGCTGCAGCGCCTTCTGCGAGGCCGGCACCGGGCCGATGCCCATGAAGGCCGGGTCGAGCGCGACGGTGGCATAGCTCTTGATGCGCGCGAGCGGCGTCAGGCCCAGCTGGTCGGCCTTCTTCGCGGTCATCACCACCACGCCGGCGGCACCGTCGTTCAGCCCCGAGGCATTGCCGGCCGTCACGCCGCCGGCCTTGTCGAAGGCCGGCCGCAGCCCGGCCAGCGCGTCGGCATTGGTCTTGCGGTTGATGAACTCGTCGGCCGCGAAGACGATCGGATCGCCCTTCTTCTGCACGATGCTGAACGGCACGATCTCGTCCTTGAACCTGCCGGCATCCTGCGCCGCCGCCGCCTTCTGCTGCGAGGCCAGCGCCAGCGCGTCCTGCGCCTCGCGGCTCACGCTGAACTTCTTCGCGACGTTCTCGGCCGTGATGCCCATGTGGTACTGGTTGTAGACGTCCCACAGCCCGTCGACGATCATCGAATCGACCAGCTTCCAGTCGCCCATGCGCTGACCTTCGCGCGAGTTCGGCAGCACGTGCGGGGCGAGGCTCATGCTCTCCTGGCCGCCGGCGATGACGATCTCGGAGTCGCCGTCGCGGATGGCTTGCGCCGCCAGCATCACCGCCTTCAGGCCCGAGCCGCACACCGCGTTGATGGTCAGCGCCGGCACCGACTGCGGCAGCCCGCTCTTGATGACCGCCTGGCGCGCCGGGTTCTGGCCCGAGCCCGCGGCCAGCACCTGGCCGAGGATGACCTCGTTGACCTGGTCGCCGGTGAGTCTTGCGCGCTTCAGGAGCTCGGCGATGACGGCTGCGCCCAGCTCGGGCGCCGGGGTCTTGGCGAGCGTGCCGCCGAACTTGCCGACGGCGGTGCGGGTGGCGGCGACGATGACGATGTCTGACATGGGAATCTCCTCGGACGGGACAAGTTGGATGGAATGTGGGCCGGTGGGCGGCGCGGGTCAAGCGTTCAGACCCTGATCACGCCGGGATCACGCCTTCTGCCGGACGTAGCGGCCCGGCGCCGGTTCGATGGGCTTGTGCCTGCGGCTGCCAGGGTTTTTCGGTGCCGGAACCTGCTTGCCGGCATGGCCGGCCAGCCAGGCGTCCCAGTCGGTCCACCAGCTGCCGGCGTGCTCGTGCGCATTTGCCAGCCAGGCCTCGGCGCCGGGGGCCTTGGCCGACGCGGCCGTGCCGATCCAGTGGCTGCGCTTCTTCTTGGCCGGCGGGTTGATGACGCCGGCGATGTGGCCGGACGCGCCCAGCACGAAGCGCGTCTTCGCGCGCTTGAGCACCTGCGTGTTCAGCCACGCGGCGTCCCACGGCACGATGTGGTCCTCGCGCGAGCCGTAGACGTAGGTCGGCGCATCGACCTGCGCCAGGTCGAGCTTCTCGCCGCACACCGTCAGCCGGCCCGGCTTGACCAGGTTGTTCTCGAGGTAGGTGTTGCGCAGGTACCAGCAGTACATCGGCCCCGGCAGGTTGGTGCTGTCGCTGTTCCAGTACAGCAGGTCGAACGGCGGCGGCGTCTCGCCCTTCAGGTAGTTGCCGACGACGTAGTTCCAGACCAGGTCGTTGGGGCGCAGCGCGCTGAAGGTCGACGCCAGCTCCTGGCCCTTCAGCAGGCTGCCGCCGCCGGGGCTGGCCGGGCCGAGCGTCATCTCGCGCAATTGCACCATCGCCTCGTCGACGAACAGGTCGAGCACGCCGGTGTTGCGGAAATCCAGGAAGGTGGTCAGCAGCGTCATGCTGGCGGCCGGCTTGCTGCCGCGCGCGGCCAGCACCGCCAGCGCGGTGGCCAGGATGGTGCCGCCGACGCAGAAGCCGAGCGTGTTCAGCGTCTCGGCCCCGGTGATCTCCTGCACGACTTCGATCGCGCGGATCGCCGCGTCCTCGATGTAGTCGTCCCAGCCCAGCTGCGCCTGCGCGGGCTCGGCATTGCGCCAGCTGACCACGAACACGCGGTGCCCCTGCGCCACCGCGTGGCGGATCAGCGAGTTCTCGGGCTGCAGGTCGAGGATGTAGTACTTGTTGATGCACGGCGGCACCATCAGCAGCGGCCTCTCGAACACCGTCTTCGTCAGCGGCTTGTACTCGAGCAGCTGGAACAGCTTGTTCTCGAACACCACGCTGCCCTCGGTGGTCGCGACGTTGCGGCCGACCTCGAAGACGCTTTCGTCGGTCTGCGAGACGTGGCCCTGCTGCAGGTCGTTCAACAGGTGCTGCACGCCGTGCGCGATGCTTTCGCCCTGGGTCTTCAGCGCCAGCTGCATCGCCTCGGGGTTCAGCGGCAGGAAGTTGCTGGGCGCCGCGGCGGCCACCCATTGCTGCACCGCGAAGCGGATGCGCTCGCGCGTCTTGGCGTCGCCCTGCACGCTGTCGGCCAGGCCCATCAGCGTGCGGGCGTTCAGCAGGTACAGCTGGGCGGTGAAGGCCGACGCCGGGTTGTCGGACCACGCGGCGGCGCTGAAGCGGCGGTCGGCCAGCTTCGGGGCGGTCGCGCCCTTGTCCTTGCCTGCGGCACCGACGCTCTCGTTCCACAGCGCCGTCGCCTGCTGCACGTAATCGGCCTGCAGCGCGCTCAGCTGCGGCAGCGGCAGGCTCAACCCGCTCATCGATTTCCAGACCTCGCCGATCGTCGCGCCGAACGCGTCCGCGGCGCCGTCCGTGCCGCTCTGTGCCATCGCTGCTGGTTTGTTCACAGGTCTCCTTGCTGGCCGTGTTCGGGCTCGTTCCAGGTCACACTCTCAAAAATGTACCTCGTTGCCATCGCCTGGATGTACGTCGTTGTCATGATGACGGTCGCCGAAGCCACCAGCCCGCAGGGCACGCTGCTGGGCGCGTTCTTCACCTTCGTGCTGTACGGCCTGCTCCCGTTGTCGATCGTGATGTACCTGCTGGGCACGCCGGCGCGGCGCCGGGTGCGCCGCGCAGCGGAACTGCGGGAAAACGCGTCAGCGCAGCCAGACGGCGCCGGCCATGCGGCCGGTGACGCCATCGCGCCGGAACGAAAAGAACCGTGACGCATCTTCCACGGTGCACCAGGCGCCGCCCTTGACCTGCGTCAGGCCCAGCCCCGCGAGCCGCCGGCGCGCGAGTTCGGGCAGGTTGGCCAGCCACTTGCCGGCCGCGTGCGGCCGGAACAGCGCGGCATCGGCCGACTGCGGGTTTTCACCGAAGGCCTCGACGACGTCCGCGCCGACCTCGAAGCGGCCGGGGCCGATGCACGGGCCCATCCACGCGACCAGCGATGCGGAAGTGCAACCGGCCGCATCGCACAGCGCTGCGACGGTGTTGTCGAGCACGCCGCCGGCCAGGCCGCGCCAACCCGCATGTGCCGCACCGACCGCCAGCCCGTTGCCGGCAGCGAACAGCACCGGCATGCAGTCGGCCACCTGCACGGTGCAGGCCAGGCCGGGCTCGGTGGTGATGCTGGCGTCGGCTTCCTCGAGCGCGGCACCGGCCTGCGCATGCCGCGCCGCCAGCCGCAGCACCCGCGTGCCATGCACCTGCTTCATGAAGACCGGCAGCGCACCGGTGGCCCGCGCGAAACGGGCCCGGTTCTCGGCCACCGCGGCGGGGTCGTCGCCGACCGCGATGCCGAGGTTCAGGCTGTCCCACGGCGCGACGCTGACGCCGCCGCGGCGCGTGCTCATCAGCGCGCCGACGCGCGGCAGGTCCCAGCCGGGGCCCAGCTCGTCGGCCAGCGGGTGCAGCATCATCAACTCGCGTCCGGGCAGGCGGACGGCTGCGAGTGGCTGAACGCCTCGAGCCGCATGCATTCGTCGAACACCCGCATCACCGTCGGCACGTGGTCGAGCCGGCAATCGAGACGCTGCGCGTTGAAGATCTGCGGCACCAGCACCAGGTCGGCCAGCGTGGGCGTGTCGCCATGGCAGAAGCGGCCGGTCTGCGGCTGGCCGGCCAGCTGGCGCTCGACGGTCTCGAGCCCGCTTTCGCACCAGTGGCGGTACCAGCGGTTCTTGTCGTCGTCGCTCAGCTTCAGGTCGTGCACCAGGAAGCGCAGCACCCGCAGGTTGTTCAGCGGATGGATCTCGCAAGCCACGTCCAGCGCCAGCGCGCGCACCCGGGCGCGGCCGGCCGGGTCGGCCGGCAGCAGCGGCGGCTGCGGGTGGGTCTCTTCCAGGTACTCGATGATCGCGAGCGACTGCGACAGCAGCACCCCGTCGTCCTCCAGCACCGGCACCAGGCGGCCGGGCGACAGCGCGGCGAAGGCCGGCTGCGCCTGCTCGTTCTTCACCAGGTGCACCGGCACGTAGTCGTAGGCCAGGCCCTTCAGCGCGAGCGCGATGCGCACGCGGAACGACGCGGACGAGCGGAAGTAGCTGTAGAGCTGCATCGCCGGGCGTCAGAGCGCGACCAGTTGCACCTGCAGGCTGCCAACGCCGTCCACCTGGGCGCGGAGCGTGTCGCCGGTCACCACCGCGGCGACGCCTTCGGGCGTGCCGGTGAAGATCAGGTCGCCGGGCGCCAGTTCCCACAGCGTGGACAGCTGCTCGATGATCTCGGGGATGCTCCAGATCAGCTTGCCGATCACGCTGTGCTGGCGCAGCGTGTCGTTGACCTTCAGCTCGATGCGCGTCTGCGGCCCGACCTGGCACTGCGCGGCCGGCCGCACCGGGCCGATCGGCGCCGCCTCGTCGAAGCCCTTGCCGCTGCACCACGGGCGGCCCAGCTTCTTGGCCTCGCCCTGCAGGTCGCGGCGCGTCATGTCCAGCCCCACGGCATAGCCGTACACGTGGTCCAGCGCGGACGCGGCCGGGATGTTGCGCCCGCCCTTGCCGATCGCGACGACCAGTTCGACCTCGTGGTGCAGGTCCTTCGTCAGGCTCGGGTAGTGCATCCTGCCGACCGTGCCCTCGGGCACCGGCAGCACCGCGTCGCCGGGCTTCAGGAAGAAGAACGGCGCCTCGCGCCCGCTGTGCCCCATCTCGATCGCATGGTCGACGTAGTTGCGGCCGACGCAGTAGATGCGGCGCACCGGGAAGCTGTCGCCAGGTTGCGCGCCGGCGACAGGCACGGAAGGGGTGGCCGGGACCGGCACGACGTAGCTCATGGAAAGCACTCCGGGGCAAGACGGTTGGGGATGGCCGGCATGATGCCATGCACACAAGCACCGCAGCTACACTCGGACTCATGTTCCAAGCCCGCAGCATCAAGCATTGCAAGGCCTGCGGTGCGGCCGTGACCTACAGCGTGCCGGCCGACGACAACCGCGAACGCGCGACCTGCGCCGCCTGCAGCACCATCCACTACGAGAACCCGCTCAACGTCGTCGGCACCGTGCCGGCCTGGCAGGACCAGGTGCTGCTGTGCCGCCGCGCCATCGAGCCTCGGCATGGGCTGTGGACCTTGCCGGCCGGTTTCATGGAGCTCGGCGAAACCGTGGCCCAGGGCGCGCTGCGCGAGACCGACGAGGAGGCCGGCGCCCGCATCGAGATGCTCGGTCTCTTCACGCTGCTGAACGTCGTCAAGGTCGGCCAGGTGCACTTCTTCTACCGTGCCCGGCTGCTCGACACCCGCTTCGCCCCGGGCCCCGAGACCCTGGAGGCGCGCCTGTTCCGCGAGGACGAGGTGCCCTGGGACGAACTCGCGTTCAAGACCGTGCGCTTCACGCTGAAGCGCCACTTCGAAGACAGCCGCCGGGGTCAATTCGGCTTCCACGTGGCCGATATCGACTGACGACGACGTCCCCTGCGATGACCGATCCCCGACTCGCACCCGCTTCCGCCGCCCCGAATCCGCCATCCGACAAGCCTGTCGAGGCCCCGCTGCGCCTGCGCGAAGACCTGATCCACCCCGACCCGCTGCTCGACTGCCTGGTCGAGCTGTGCCGGCTGAACGGCCAGGCGGCGTCGCGCGCTTCGCTGTCGGCCGGCCTGCCGCTGGGCCAGAGCGGCAAGGGCCGGCTGACGCTGGAGCTTGCCGAGCGCGCCGCGTCACGCGCCGGCATGGCCACCAAGCTGCAGCGCCTGTCGCTGCCGCGCATCGATGCCGCCGCGCTGCCGGCGATCCTGATCCTGAAGGACAACCAGGCCTGCGTGCTGCTCGGCTGGGACGATGGCGCCGACGGCAAGCTGGCCCGCGTGCTGCTGCCCGAGACCGGCCAGGGCTCRATCGTGCTGCCGGCGGCCGAGCTGAACCGGCGCTATGCCGGCGTGGTGCTGTTCGTGCGGCCGCATTTCCGCTTCGACGCGCGCACGCCCGAGGTGCGCTCGGTGCGCCAGCGCCACTGGTTCTGGGGCGCGGTGCTCGAGCAGCGCATCGTCTACCGCGACGTGCTGTGGGCGGCGCTGCTGGTCAACATCTTCGCGCTGGTGTTCCCGATGTTCTCGATGAACGTCTACGACCGCGTCGTGCCGAACAACGCGGTCGAGACGCTGTGGGCGCTGTCGATCGGCGTGGTGCTGATCATGTGCGGCGACCTGTTC